>CAYVKQ010000006.1:0-23859 GCA_964451945.1 uncultured Lentisphaerales bacterium | reverse complement strand
GTCGGCGCGGCGATCGCGTCGGCGCGAGCGCGGTGCAGGACGATGCTGATCGAGCGCGAGTCGATGCTGGGAGGCCTGGCCACGGCGGGGCTGGTCAACATCCCGCTCGATTTCGTGTGCGGCGTCGGCACGGAGATGTTCGCCGAGCTGGAGAAGGTGGACGGGCTGTGGCACCGCAACTCCGACCCCGAGAAGCACAAGCTGGTGCTGGACCGGATGGTCCTGGCGGCGGGATGCGAGGTGTTGTTCCACACCCAGGCGGTCGAGGCGATCGTCAAGGACGGCGCGGTCCGCGGCGCGGTGATCGAAAACAAGTCGGGGCGCCGCGCGATTCTGGCCCGGCGGGTCATCGATTGCTCGGGCGACGCCGATCTCGCCTTTTTCGCCGGATGCGACTGCCACGCCGGACGGTCCGGCGACGGGATCAGCCAGGGGTGTTCGCTCGAGTTCCGCCTCGGCGGCGTGTCATGGGACGCCTACATGGGGAGCGAGGTCAAGCGGGACGACCCCAAGTGGATCGAACTGATCAAGGATGCCCTAGCTGGGGGCGACCTGCCCTACGAGATCGACAACCATCTGAACTGGATGACGCACGTCCCCGGGCGTCCGGAGCATGTGGGCAAGGACGAAGTCTCGATCTGCTTTGCCCACAGCCGGTTCGCGAAACCGCTCGACGCGCGCGACTTGACGCGGATGTATCTGGAAGGCCGGGAGCAGGCCGACATCCTGTGGCGGTTCATCCGCAAGCGGGTGCCGGGATTCGAGGGGTGCTGGCTGATCGATACGGCGCCGCTGCTGGGCGTCCGCGACAGCCGCCGCATCGTGGGCGAATACACGATGACGGGCGAGGATCTGGCGCGGTGGCGGCATTTCGATGACGTCATCGCGATCAGCGGCCACGGCTACGACATCCACCGGCCCGACGGCCCGGGCAATATCAAGTGGATCGAAATGAAGATCCGCGGCGAGACCCGCTACGTAATGGCGACGCCGGCCGGCGTCGGCGCAAGCTGGCCGCCGCCTGCGGGCATGGCGTCGCTGTGCGACTGCGAGGGACGCCAGGGGGCCGATATGCAATTCCCACATCCGGCCTATTACGACATCCCGTACCGCAGCCTGGTCCCGGAAAAGGTCGACCATCTGCTGGTGGCGGGACGCTGCCTGTCGGCCACGTTCGAGGCGCAGTCGGGGTGCCGTCTGGTGCTGCTCTGCCTGAACATGGGCCAGGCGGCCGGGACGGCGACGGCCCTGTCGCTGCAGGGGGGGATCACACCGCGGCAGGTCGACCGGCTCACCCTGCAGCGCCGCCTTCTCGCCGACGGGATGAATCTGGGCCAGTCCTACCGCGCGGTCCCTGGCCTGCCCGCCGCCGCGCTGAGCGAACAGCCGGTCCCCGGCTGACGGCTCCTGGCGCTTGCAGGGGTTCTGCAAGCGCCTCGCACAATTTAGCATTTTTCACGCCAACCGCCGGCTCTTGAGCTTGCGCCAGCGTCCGGAATCACGTATCCTTCCGGGAAACGTGCGGAACCGGACCCATGGCAGCCACTTCACTCTCTCTAAGCCAGCAGCAGCGCCAGATGATGATTCTGGCGCCGCAGCTGCGCCAGTCGCTCGAAATGCTGCAGCTCCCCATGCTCGAGCTGCGGGCCGTCATCCAGAAGGAAATGGAGCAGAACCCGGCGATCGAGGATGTGCGCGATCCGAGCGAAGTGTCGATCGAGGCGGAGCAGCCGCAACCGGAGAAAGAGGGTGCGGCCGAGGAGCCACTCGACTTCGACGCCGAATTCGAGGCGATCACGCGGCTCGACGACGCGTGGCGCGACTACTTCCTCCAGGGCATGGAGAACGCGCCGGCGGCGGAGGACGCCGAAGAGCGGCGCCAGTACATGCTCGACTCGATCCGGCAGCCGGTCTCGCTGCAGGACCACCTGCTCGACCAGCTTCCCCTCGCCGACCTCGACGACGAGCAGACGCGCAACGCCGAGATGATCATCGGCCACGTCGACGAGGACGGCTACTTCAGGACCGACCTGCAGACACTCGCCTTCCAGTCGGGGGCGACGGTCGAGCAGCTGGAGGCCGTGCTGCGCACCGTCCAGGAGTTCCATCCACCGGGCATCGGCGCGCGCTCGCTCCGCGAGTGCCTGCTACTCCAGATCCGCACGCTCCCCCCGTCGCCCGACCGCGACCTGGCGCAGCAGGTTGTCGAAGACCACCTCGACGCCCTCGCCGCCAACCACCGCAGGGAGATCCTCAAGGCCCTCCATACCGATGCGGAGCGGCTGGACCGCGCCGTCGGGATGATCCGGGCGCTCGATCCCCGCCCGGGACGCGCCTTCTCGCCGGAGATGATCGAATACGTCGAGCCGGAAGTGATCGTGCGCAAGGTCGACGGCCGCTACGTCGTGCAGGTGGACGACGACAACCTGCCGCACATCCGCATCAGCTCCCACTACCGCCGCCTGCTCGAGGCCCCCGCCGTCACCGCCGAGGTCAAGTCCTACATCCGCGAGCGGATCCGCGCCGGCGTCTTCCTCATCAAGAGCATCCACCAGCGGCAGCGGACAATCTTCCGCATCGCCTCGGAGATCGTCGCCGCCCAGCAGGAGTTCCTGGAAAAGGGGGTCGCGCACCTGCGGCCGATGACGATGGCCGCCGTCGCCGCCAAGGTCGGCGTCCACGAGACGACGGTGTCGCGCACCGTCGCCAATAAATACATGCGCACGCCGAACGGCCTGTTCGAACTGAAATATTTCTTCACGCCGGGACTCAAGACCGACGCCGGCCCCGCCGTTTCCAACCGCACGGTCCAGGACATGATTGCACACAGGGTCGGCGCGGAGGATCCCGCCAACCCCCTCTCGGACCAGGCGATCCAGGAGGCCCTGCAGAAAGAGGGGATCCAGGTGGCGCGCCGCACGGTGGCCAAATACCGCCTGATGCTGAAAATCCCCCCCTCCCATCTGCGGCGGCGCACCTGACGCGCGCACCGCGTTCCCGGCGGACGCAGGCCATGACGAATCCCTCACACGATGGCGGGGCGACGGATCCCGAAACCGACCGCGGACGCACGCCGCCGGTTTCGCCGTCCTCTTCTGTCCCGCAGGCTGTCGCCGACCTTTTCACCGAAGCGCTGCGCCACGCGCTGGCAGCCGTGCCGCCGAGCGTGCGGACGCTGACGCTGCCGCTCCTGCCCGGCGCCTCGGCCGCCCTCGCCGCGCTGGCCCTCGGCCGCATCCGCCCCGGGGCGCCGATCCTCGTCATCACCGCCGGCACGATCGAACAGGAGGCGGTGCACGGCGACCTGCTCGCCTTCGCCCACGCCACGCCGCGTCCGGTCGTGATGCTCTCCGCCCTCGAAGAGGCGGAGGACGAAGAAGCCGACCCCGATCTCGCGGGCTCGCGCCTCCTCGCGGCGCGCGCGCTGCGCCGCCCCGGCGTCGGACCGCCCCCGATCCTCGTCGCGGCGGTCCACGCGCTGCAGCAGCGGCTCCCCGACCCCGACGCCGCCGACGCCGCCACGCGCACCCTGGCGCTGAACAGCGAGCTGGCGCTGGAGGCGCTCGTCGCGGGGCTGGCCGGGGCCGGCTACGCGCGCGCCGCCGAAGTGGCCGAGAAGGGGACCTTCGCCGTCCGCGGCGGCATCCTCGACGTCTGGCCGCCGACCGCCGCCCTGCCGCTGCGCGCCGAATTCTCCGGCGACACGGTGGCGTCGCTACGCCGTTTCGACCCCGCCTCGCAGACTTCAGTCGAGCGGATCGACGCGGCGGAGATCCCCCCCTGCCGGCCGGCGGCGACCCTCTGGCCGAGCGACCTGTTGCCGGCGGGCAGCGTAGTGCTGCGGCTCGACCACGACCGCATCCGTGCCTATGCGGAGACGCGCGCCGCCGAATTTCCCGGAACCCTCTCCTGGCCGGCGCTCGAACAGCGCCTCGCCGCCCGCGTCCCGGCGATCGAGCTGCTGAGCGGCGACCCGCCGCCGCCCGGCCTTCCCGCCCTCCCCTTCCCCATCGCCCCCGCCGCGGGCGTCGCCGCCAGCGGCGGGGAGGCTGCCCATCCCGACCTGCTGGCGGCGATCCGGCGCCGGCTGATCGAACCGCTGGCGACGCTGGCCGAAGCGGGCGGACTCGCCGTGATCTGCGGCGACACCCCCGGTTCCTGCGAGATGCTGGCTCGCGACGTCCCCGACGGCGCCGGCGTGCATGTAGTCCGGCTGCCGCTCTCGGGCGGCTTCGCGCTGGGCGACGCGCCTCCGCGCGCCCTCGCGCTGCTGGCGCAGGCCGACCTCTACGCCATCCGCAAACACGCGCCGGTCCGTCCCAAGGCTCCTCCCGCAGCCGGTTCGCGCCTCGACAGCATCGCCGACATCGAGCCCGGCGACCGGGTGGTCCACAGCGACTACGGGGTCGGCCGCTACCTCGGCACGACCGAGGTGGAGGTCGACGGCCGCCGCGCCGAAGTGATCACCCTCGAATACGCCGACGGCGCCAAGCTGCACGTGCCGGTGGCGCACGTCCACCTCCTCAGCCGCTACGTCGGCGTCGGCAAGCATGCCGCCCCGCTCCACCGCCTCGGCGGCAAGCGCTGGACGCGCGAAAAGGCCGAGGCCGAGCGGGCGATCGCCGATCTGGCCGCCGCGCTGCTCGACACCCAGGCCCGGCGCCAGCTCAGCCCCGGCTTCGCCTTCGACGTCGCGCCGCCGTGGATGCACCCCTTCGAGGCGTCGTTCCCCTACCAGGAGACCGCCGACCAAGAGCGTGTCATCGCCGAGGTCAAGGCCGACCTGGCGGCGGCGCGCCCCATGGACCGCCTCATCTGCGGCGACGCCGGCTACGGCAAGACCGAAATCGCCATGCGCGCCGCCTTCATCGCCGTGATGAACCACCGCCAGGCGGCGGTTCTCGTCCCCACGACGGTCCTCGCCGAGCAGCACTACGAGACCTTCCGCGAGCGGATGGCTCCCTATCCGATCCGCATCGAGGTGCTCTCGCGCTTCCGCACCGCCGGCCAGTGCCAGGCGACGCTCGCGGGGCTGGCGGCGGGGACGGTCGACATCGTCATCGGCACCCACGCGCTGCTGCAGCCGGGCGTCGCCTTCCGCGACCTCGGCCTGCTGGTCATCGACGAGGAGCAGCGTTTCGGCGTGCGCCACAAGGAGACCCTCAAGGCCCTGCGGCAGGTGGTCGACGTGCTGACCCTCTCGGCCACGCCCATCCCCCGCACCCTCTACCTCTCGATGACGGGCGCGCGCGACATGTCGCTGCTGCAGACCCCGCCCCGCGAGCGGCTGGCGATCGAGACGCGGGTGGTACGCGAGTCGGACGGCGCGATCCGCGCGGCAATCCTGCAGGAGCTGGCGCGCGACGGCCAGGTTTTCTTCCTCTACAACCGCGTGCTGACCCTGCCGCTGATGCGGGCGCGGCTGGAACGGCTCGTCCCCGAGGCGCGGATCGGCGTGGCCCACGGCCAGATGCCCGCCCGCGAACTTGCCGCCGTTATGCGCGCCTTCGAGGCGGGCGAGACCGACCTGCTACTCTGCACCACCCTGGTCGAATCGGGGCTCGACATTCCGCGCGCCAACACGATCCTCATCGACCGCGCCGACCGCTTCGGCATCGCCGACCTCTACCAGCTCCGCGGCCGCGTGGGGCGCTCCTCGCGCAAGGGCTACGCCTGGCTCCTCCTCCCCGAACACGGCAACGTCGACGACGACGCGCGCCAGCGGATCGGCGCCCTGCGCACCCACAGCGGCCTCGGCGCCGGCTTCGCGCTGGCGCTGCGAGACCTCGAAATCCGCGGCTCCGGCGCGATCCTGGGGGCGGCGCAGTCGGGCCACATCGCCGCCATCGGCTTCGGCCTCTACTGCCAGCTCCTCAAGCGAACCGTGGCGCGGCTCAAGGGCCAGGCGCTGCCGACGCTGGTAGACGTCGACCTCAGCCTCGACTTCATCGACGCCTCCCCCGGCGCCTTCGACCCCGCCAGCGCCGCCTGCATCCCCTACGGCTACATCGACGACGAGACGCGGCGGATGACATTTCACCGCCGCGTGGCCGAGGTCTCCGCGGCCGCCGACCTCCGCGCCCTGCGCCGCGAGATGGCCGACCGCTATGGCAGTCCGCCGCCGCCGGTGCTGCGCCTGCTCCGCCTCGCCGAACTGCGCGTCGTCGCGGCGGAGCACGGCATCGCCCGCGTCGAAGTGCGCGGGCGCAAGGCGCGGCTTTACCGCGCCGGCAGCGACCAGCCGCTCCTGGTCCGCAACGCCATTCCCCGCCTCGCGAGCACCGACGCCGACAAGATGATCGCGCAGCTCATCGCGTTGGCGGGCAGCCGCCTGACCTGACGCCAAGCGGACGACACGGAGGTCGTCCCTCCAGCCCTGATCACCAACGGGTTCGGCGCATCTCGCGGGTTGGGCATTGTCTTGACCGGTTTTTGAGAGACCGGAATCACCCGCTGCGTGCACGGCCTCCGACAAAACCAGGCACTTTCGACGCCGATTCCGATACCGACGCCGACCCCGAAGAACCTATCGCGCCAGTATTAGAATTGCTGCCACGCGGTGCGCCACAACAGGCAGAGTGCGACATAGTGGCATATGTGAGACAGGGTGACACGTCGTTAACCATTGCGAATACGTTTGGCGCGTTCAGCGGTCTCTTCTGATACTTCCTAACACATTGGCCTGCAATATAGTACACACCACTTGTGTGTCTACCTGCACTTGGCACGCGTGCTGCTAAAAACAGGCGTGAACGCCGATGAGGATCGGCAAAGGAGGTACACATGACAAACTACACGACACTCAACCCTTGGCGTTTGATGGACGATTTCCTGGGTTTCGACTGGCCGCTGAGCCGGGCGTTCGGCTCGCTGGCCGGGATGGGAACCCGGTATCCCCGGGTAAACGTCTGGGACGGGCCGAAAGGCTGGGTTTTCGAGGCGGAGATTCCGGGCGCCGACCCGGCCAAGCTAGACGTCCATGTGGACGGCCGCGAGCTGGCGATCAAGGGCAGCCGCGAGCGGGCCGACGGTGGCGAGCTGGCGTTCGAGCGGCGTTTCGAGCTGCCGCAGGAGGTGGCCACCGACGACATCAAGGCGAAGTTCGCCAACGGTGTGCTGACGGTCACGCTGCCGCGGCATCCGGCGGCGGAGGCGCGGAAGGTCGCCATCGAACTTGCCTGACGGAAAGGAATTGCGTGCGATTGACGCGGAAAGGAGCGGAGTCATGAAAACAGACGTTGTGAAAAGAGAAGATGTGCAGGTAGAGCGGCGCGAGCGGCGGGTGGAAGTCATGCCGAACACCGCAATCCGCCAGGAGAAGGACGGCTTCCTGCTGGTGGCCGAGCTGCCCGGCGTCGACGAGAAATCGCTGCAGGTGACGGTGGAGAACAGCATTCTGACGATCGAGGCGTCCAACACGGTCGCAGAGCCCGAAGGCTATGCCCTCGCGTTGCGCGAGATATCGCCCGTGACCTACGTGGCGCGTTTCGAGGTACCCGACCGGGTGGACGCCGGCGGCGTCAAAGCGGTTCTGAAAAACGGCCTGCTGCGGGTGCGTCTGCCGATCAGCGAGGCGAAGAAGCCGAAGAAGATCGCGATCGCGGCCGAGTGAGCGGAGAACTGGACAGTAAGCAGTGATCGGTGACAGGAGGCAGCGAAAGGAACTGCACCAACCGATCACTGGTTACTGATCACCGGCTACTGATTTGGCCTCTTCCCAATAGCGGTCGAGGATCTCCAGGGGGGCGTCTTTCATTTCGACCCCTTCGGCCTTGGCGCGGGCCTCGACGTGGCGGAACCGGCGGGCAAAGCGGTCGGTCGTCGCCTGCAGCGCCTGCTCGGCATCGACGTCGAGAAATCGGCACAGGTTCACCACGGAGAAGAGAAGGTCGCCGGCCTCGCGGCGGATCGCGTCGACATCGTCCCCTGCGCCAGCCGCCTCTTTCAACTCGGCGGCCTCCTCGGCGATCTTGGCCAGCGGACCCGCGGCGTCGGGCCAGTCGAACCCGACGCGCGCCGCCTTGGCCTGGGTCCGCTGTGCGCGGAGGAGTGCCGGAAGTGAACGCGGAACGCCGTCGAGCACCGAGGCCCGCGGTGGCCGCTCGTCCTTCTTGATCGCCTCCCAGTTTCGCAGCACGTCGGCGCTGCCGCCGACGGCGACGTCGCCGAAGACATGGGGGTGGCGCCGCACCAGTTTGTCGCAGAGCGCGTGGGCGACGTCGTCGAGCGCGAACTCGCCGCGCTCCTCGCGGATCAGGCTTTGGAAAACCACCTGGAGCAGCACATCTCCCAGTTCTTCCAGATGCGGTCCCGGAGACTCCTCGGTCATCGTCTCCAGCAGCTCGTGCGTCTCTTCGAGAAGGCACGGTTTCAGCGTTTCGAGGGTCTGCTCGCGGTCCCACGGACAACCGTCCGGCCCGCGCAGCCGCGCCATCAACGCCTGCAGCCGCGCCAGACCGGCGCCCGGTGTGCGCGCACGCGGATCGATCGGTTGTTTTGCGCCGGGCATCCGGGCCCCCTCCTGCGGTGGCGGAGTCACGCGTCCTGCCAGAGGATCC
Source organism: uncultured Lentisphaerales bacterium (assembly GCA_964451945.1). GTDB lineage: Bacteria > Verrucomicrobiota > Kiritimatiellia > RFP12 > JAAYNR01 > JAAYNR01. The sequence continues at coordinate 15,301 of CAYVKQ010000006.1, read as the reverse complement.
GGAGCAACGCAACGGCAAGCTTCCCGTCGATCTTCTCGACGAACGTGTCGATGCCGCCGAAATCCTGGCTTTGCGCCAGCGGGTCGGCGCAGGCCGCGGCATAGAGCCCCGCCGCGATCGCCCCTTTGGCCGACTGGCCGCTCCCCGCGACGGCCGCGCACAGGCGCTCGTGGACGTCGAGACGGCGGCAGAGGCGGCGCCAGTTCTCCCAGCTGTAGCCGCCCACATACTGCGACGGTTCGTGCAGCACCTGGACGCCCTCTTTCACGGCATCGCCCAGCGCCTCTTTCACAGCCGCCTCGTCCGCCTGCGTCACCCACACCACATGGATGCTTTTTTCGAGCAGTGGCGCAGCGAATTCGGCGCAGGCGCTCTTGACCGAAGCGGCCCGCGCCAGCAGCGCCTGCTTGTATCCGTCCATGATCTGCGTGGCCAGCGGCGGCGCTTCCTGGACGACGCCCGCGCGGCCCAGCAGCGCAGTGACGCCCCCGGCCCGCGTGCGTCCGCAGAAGAAGCGCGCATAGGCGATCGCGTCGACGGGGGCTCCGAGCGGGGCAAGGACGGCATTCGCCGCGTCGACATAGTCCTTCATCCCGTGCAGGACGGCAAAATCGAATTCCACGAATACGGCACGTTGTAGCATCGCCATAGAATGAGGCTCCCTACTCTCTGGATTGACCCGGTACTGCGGATGGCCGGCCACCGGGCGCCGCCAGTCCCCGCTTTGTTGCCAGTAAGATACTTGCTGCGCCGCGCAGGGTCAAGATTGGCGTTGAAAAACTTGCGGACGCTTCAGGACGCGAATTCCAGCAGGCGCGCGACCTCGCCGGGCCAGCGGCTCTCGTCCGGGGTCTCGACCACCAGCGGGATTCCCCGGCAGCGGGCGTCGCGCATCACGGCGCGGAAGGGCTCCCAGCCCATCGCCCCCATGCCGAGGGGGGCGTGGCGGTCGACCCGCGAACCGAGATCGTTCTTGGCATCGTTCAGATGCATCCCGCGCAGCCAGCGGCCGGCCGGACCGACCTCGCGCTCGAATTCATCGAGCAGCCGCGTCACGCCGTCGCCCGTGCGCACATCGTAGCCCGCCGCAAGCGCATGACAGGTGTCGAGACAGAAGCCGAGGCGCGAAGGGTCGGCGACCCGTTCGCGGATGCGGCCGAGTTCGGCCAGGGTGACGCCGAGGCTCCCCCCCTGGCCGGCGGTGTTCTCGAGCACGACCGCCACGCCGTCGGTCGCGTCAAGGGCGCGGTTGACCGCGTCTGCGACGCGGTCGAGGGCCGCCTCGACGGTCAGCTGGCGCAGGTGGCTGCCGGGATGGAGGTTGAGCTTGTCGAGGCCGAACGCCCGGCAGCGCTTCATCTCGTCGATCAGCGAGGCCAGCGAGCGCGCCTGGGCCCCGGGGTCGGGGTTGGCGAGGTTGATCAGGTAGCCGGCGTGCGGCAGCACCTGCGCCGCGGTGTAGCCGGCGGTGGCCATCGCCGCGCCGAAGCGCGCCCGCTGCTCGGCCGTCGCCTCCGGCGCGTGCCACTGCTTCTGGTTCTTGACGAAGAGCCCGAACCCGGTGGCGTGCAGCGCCGCGGCCGCCACGGGCGCGTTCTGCGCCCCCCCCGCCGCCGAGACGTGCGGACCCACAAAAACATTTCGCCCCGCCATTCCACTCCCCTTTCCGTTATACCGCCGCCAGCGCTTCGCGCGTCAGGCGCGCGACCTCGTCCCAACGCGCTTCGGTCACCAGCGTCTTCTCGACCATCCACGAGCCCCCGATTGCCGCCACCACGGGCAGCGCCAGGTAGCCAGCCATGTTCCTGGCACTGATGCCGCCGGTCGGCACGAATTTGACTCCCGTGTGCGCGTAGGGTCCGGCCAGCGCCTTGAGCATCGCCACGCCGCCCGCAGCCTCGGCGGGGAAGAATTTGAGCGTCTGCAGACCCAGGGCCATGGCCGCCTCGATCTCGGAGGGGGTCATCACGCCCGGGACAAATGGCAGCCCCAGTTCCCGCGCCCGCTTGACGTTGGCGGGATTGAACCCCGGCGCCACGCCGAAGGACGCGCCGGCGTCGGCCGCTCGCGCGATCTGCTCCGCCGTCAGCAGCGTCCCCGCGCCGACACAGACCTCGGGATAGCGCGCCGCGATCCGCCGGATTGCCTCCGCCGCCGCCGCCGTGCGGAAAGTGATCTCCATCACCGCCAGTCCGCCCCGCAACAGCGCCTCCGCCAGCGGCTCGGCCTGCTCCGCCCGGTCCACCACCACCACCGGCACGATCCGCTTCGCAAACGCCTTCATACGCACTCCATTTCGGGTTGACGCCGTTTTTCGCCTTTAGTAAATTACGGCGAATTTCAAGGCGAGAGCGTAACTAGACGGCGGCCGGCTTGTCCACTCTCTTTTCCCTCGGCCGCGTTCCGGGGATGAACGCGACCGACCTGCTGCGGTTCGCCGGGGCGCACACGGCGCACCGTGTCGCCGGGACGAAGCACCAGGCGGCCGCCTTCACAACCCAGGAGTCCGACATGATCCTTGCCGACCTCAACACCCTCGCGGGGCGCCGCTACCCCGCCCGCCGCCTGACGCAGAACATCGCGGGCGGCGTCTCGCCGATCCAAACCAGGAATTTCGCCGCAGGGATGATCACTCTCGATCCCGACGGCGGCCAGACCCCGTGGCACAACCAGGAGCAGGAGGAGGTCTATCTGGTGCTGGAGGGGACCGTCGAGATGTGCCTCGGCGGCGAACGGCGCGTCCTGACCCAGGGGCAGGCGGCCTACATCCCGCCGTCCGTCTTCCACCAGATCACCAACATCGGCGCCTCCTACGCGCGCTTCCTCTACATCTATGGCCCGGCGGGCGATGTCGCCCACTGGCGCCAGGAGCTCGCGGGAACGCTGCCGAAGGCCGGCGTCGAGGCGCCGCCCCTGCCCGAGGGCGCCCGGCCGCAGTGCACCGAGAAACCGATGAGCTATGATCAGTGATCGGTGATCGGTAATCAGTAATTGGTGCTTTCCAAGGAGCATCGCATGAGCGACATCAGAATCCACAAAATCGGCATCATCATGAACGGCGTCACCGGACGCATGGGAACCAACCAGCACCTCCTGCGCTCGATCGTGCCGATCATCACGCAAGGGGGCGTCAAGGTCTCCCCCGCCGAATTCATCCTCCCCGACCCGATCCTCGTCGGCCGCAACCCGCTCAAGCTGCAGAATCGCGAAGTGGACCACCGACCTCGACACGGTGTTGAAAGACCCCGCCTACCCAGTCTACTTCGACGCCCTGGGGACCAATCTCCGCGTCGCCTCGGTCAAGCGGGCGATCGCGGCCGGCAAGCACATCTACTGCGAAAAGCCGATCGCCACGAACACCCGCGATGCCTACGCGCTCTACCTCCTGGCCAAAAAGGCGGGGGTGAAAAACGGCGTGGTGCAGGACAAGCTCTGGCTGCCGGGCTTCCTGAAGCTGAAGTCGCTGATCGACCGCGGCTTCTTCGGCGAGATCCTCTCGGTCAAGGGCGAGTTCGGCTACTGGGTGTTCGAAGGAGACACCGTTCCCGCGCAACGGCCGAGTTGGAACTACCGCAAGGAGGACGGCGGCGGCATGGTCATCGACATGCTCTGCCATTGGCGCTACCTCATCGACAACCTCTTCGGCCCGGTCAAGGCGGTCTCCTGCCTCGCAACCACCCACATCAAGAAGCGCACCGGCGAGAACGGCCGCCCCTACACATGCACCGCCGACGACGCCGCCTACTCCACCTTCGAGCTGGAGAGCGGCGTGATCGTCCACTTCAACTCCTCCTGGTGCACCCGCGTGCGGCGCGACGACCTCCTCACCGTCCAGGTCGACGGCACCCAGGGCTCGGCGGTCGCAACACTGCGCGACGTCTACCTCCAGCCCTACGGCGCGACGCCGCGTCCAGTGTGGAACCCGGACGTGCCGCAGCCGATCGACTTCTTCGCCGGTTGGCAGAAGATGCCCGAGCAGATGGACTACGAAAACGCGTTTAAGGCGGAGTGGGAGCTGTTTCTGCGCCACGTCGCCCTCGACGAGCCCTTCCGCTGGACCCTGCTCGAAGGGGCCAAGGGGGTGCAGCTCGCGGAGAAAGGGCTTGAATCATCTCGCAAGCGGGCCTGGGTCCGGCTGCCGGTGCTGAAAGGATGACCCCGTGAACAAACCGGTCGCACTCGTCACCGGCGGCAGTCGCGGCATTGGCCACGGCTGCGCCGTCCACCTCGCCCGCGCTGGCTTCGATCTGGTCATCGCCGGACGCCGCCCCGAAGCCGATTGCGCGGCGGCGCTCGACGCCCTGCGCGCGCACGGCGCGGCGGTCCTCTACGCCGTCTGCGACGTCGCCGACCGCGCCCGGCGCGACGCGCTGCTCGCGCGGACGCGCGAAACGTTCGGCCGTCTCCACGTGCTGGTCAACAACGCCGGCGTCGCCCCGAAGCAGCGCAACGACATTCTGGAGGCCACGGAAGAGTCGTTCGATACCGTCCTCGCGACCAACCTCAAAGGGCCCTACTTCCTCACGCAGGCGGCGGCCAACTGGATGATCGCGCAAAGGAAGGCCGATCCCGGCTTCCGTGGCTGCATCATCAACGTCTCCTCGGTCTCGGCCACGGTGGTCTCGACCAACCGCGGCGAGTACTGCCTCTCCAAGGCGGGCGTGGCGATGGCGACGCAGCTCTGGGCGATGCGCCTGGCCGAGTACGGACTGCCGGTCTACGAAATCCGCCCCGGCGTGATCGCCACCGACATGACCGCCGGCGTGAAGGCGAAGTACGACGCCGTCATCGCCGCCGGCGGCATCCCGCTGCGGCGCTGGGGGTTCCCCGACGACGTCGGCCGAGCCGTCGCCGCCCTCGCCCGCGGCGACTTCGCCTACTCCACCGGCCAGGTCATCCTGGTCGACGGCGGGATGACGATCCAGTCGCTGTGATGTCCGCCGCGCATCACTCGATGCGGAACATGACTTGGTCGCTCGCCGCGGAGGCGGCGGCACACGTCACGACCACCCGTCCGGTCACGCCCCGCGGACGCCATACCAGTGTCTCCCCGCGCGATGCTTCGCCCGCCGGTTCACCATTGACAAACCAAAACACCCGTCCGCCCGGGCCCGCAGCCGACTGCAGCGGCACCACCGTCTCCTCGCCCATCCACTCGTTGCGACGCAGCACCGTGTCGCGGAGCGGCTGCACAATCACCGGGCGGTCCGAAGCCGCCGTCAGCCCCGTCCGCATCTCCGTCCCGCACCGATCGCAACCGCGGCGCAGCGTCACACCGGCAATCCGCCAGTCGCCCACCCGCGCGGCGCAACCCTCCGCAGCCTCGCGTCCGCTCCTCGCGCACACGTCCATGCTGACCAGCCCGTCGGGGCGCTGGAACCAGTGATCCGGACCAACGCCCGCCGCCGCCTGGCGGAACACCCGCATGGCCAGTGGCGCCGCGGCCCCGGCCCCGACCAGCGCCTCGTCGCCGCGTCCGTCGGCGTTGCCCAGCCACACGCCCACCACGAAGCCGGGGTTCCAGGCGACGCACCACGCGTCCCGCATGCCCGACGATGTGCCGGTCTTCCACGCGATGCGCGGGCCCGCCGCGGCGGCGGTGCCGGATGTGCCGCTCAACGCCTCGTTCACCAGCCAGCATGCCTCGGCGGAAAACACCTGCCGGCCAGGCGGACCGCCGCCGCACCGGGGCAGCAGGTGCGGCACGACCGGCCGTCCGCCGGTGGCGAACACGCCGTAGGCGCCGACCAAGTCCCAGAGGCGCACCTCGCACCCGCCGAGCGCCAGCGCCAGACCATAGTGGCCGGCGCCGGCGTCCAGCGTCGCGAGCCCCGACTCGCGAAGCACGGCAAGGAAACGCCCGGCTCCCAGTTCCTGCGCAATCCGGTAGGCCGGGATGTTCAGTGAAAGGGCCAGGGCCTCGCCGGCCGTGACCTCGCCGCGGAAACGTCCGTCGAAATTCGCCGGCGCGCGCGCGCCGAACACGGCGGCCCTGTCCTCCACCACGGTTCCCGCCGTCAGCGCGCCGCTGTCGAACGCCGCGGCGTAGAGGAACGGCTTGAGCGCCGACCCGGGCGAGCGCCGCGCGAGTGCGCCGTTGACTTTCCCGGCATGGATGCCGCTGTCGTAATCGGGCGAGCCGACAAGGGCCAGTACTGCGCCATCGCTTACGCGCAGCACCATCACCGCGCCCGCCGACGCGTGCGCACGCCCGATTTCATCCACCCGCTCGCGCAGCGCCGCCTCGGCGGCCGCCTGCAGGGCGGGATCGATGGTGGTGGCGAGGCGGCCACCGTCCAGCGTCGGCGGCCGGGCCATGGCTTCGGTGATTGCCGAAGCCACCGCGTGCGGCGCCTTGAACGGGGCGGCCTGGCGGCGGCAGACCACCGGCGCAGCGCAGGCTGACTCGTATTCGGAAGGCGAAATCAGGTTCAGCTTCAGCATCCGCCCCAGCACATACGCCCGCCGTTTCACGGCGCGCCGCGGATGGCGGTCGGGACGAAGGTACGAAGGCGACTGCGGCAGTCCCGCCAGCAACGCCGCCTCGGCCAGGCTCAACTCGTTCCAGTCCTTGTCGAAATAGCGCCGGCTCGCCGCCTGGATGCCCACGACGTTGCCGCCGAACGGCGCCCGGTTCAGATACTGGGTCAGGATCTCCTCCTTGGCGAGACGGGCGTCGATTTGCAGCGCCTGGAAATACTCGCGCGCCTTGACCGGCACGCTGCGCCTGCATGGAGCGTGCGTCAGGCGGATGACCAGGGTTGAGAGGGTCGATGCACCCGACACCACGCGCCTGCCGCGCAGATTCTGACCGAGCGCGCGCAGGAGGGCCAGCGGATCGATGCCGGGATGCCGCCAGAAACGCTTGTCCTCAGCCGCCACCACGGCGCGTGCGATCCAGCTCTCCCTGTCGACCAGCGCCACGGGCCGGCAGTCCGAACCGTCGGCCGCCAACACCTGGCGCAACATGCCGCCCGACGCGTCGGTCACCGCGAACGACGCGGGCAGGGGGGCTCGGCGCACATCGGGACACGGCCCCCAGCGGATGGCGATCGCCGATAGCAGTGCGGCCGCACCGAGCGCCAAGAGAAGCCACCGCCTGCAACCGGCGGCCGCGGCCCGGCGCGACGTCCGGCGCACACCGCCGCTACTCTGCCGATTGAAGAGATGCATTGCGCCCCGTCTCCTCACCGGTTGCTACGTGTTCCTCCACGACCAACCGCCGCGCCCCCGAGGCCGCGCGGACTTCGGGCGCGTACATGCCCTCGGCGCAGACGGCCGGCCAGACGTATGATCCCGGCGTCACCGCACGCGCACGGTAGTAGAACACGCGAGTCGCGCCACGGGGAACCGGTCCGCTGAAGACCACCAGCCGGTCGTCCCGCACCTCCGTGTGGCGGACCCATTCCCAGCAGGCGTTCCGCTCCTCGCCGATTCCCGTCCAGTAACTGGAGGAAAAACGGTCGCCGAGGGTCGTCGACTCAAGTTCCAGGCCGGCGGGCAGCAAGTCGGCGATGACCAGATGATCGAGATCCGCGTCGCTGCGCAGCGTCAGCTTGACGATCAACGCGTCGCCGACCTCCACACGATCGGGGTTGTCGGCCTTGCGCTGTTCCACGCGCGCCTCCCGTTGGATCGCAAGCCCCGAGGCCGTTTCGGCGAGGCCGGGATCAAGCGGTACGCCGTCCGCCATCAGTGCGTAGAAGCAGGCGGCCGGCCCTTCATTGGCGATTTCAAACGCCGCCGCAGTCTGCGCCTTGCCCTCCCACAGCAACGGCTTGCCGCTGGAGCAGGTCCGTTCCTCCCCGGCGGCGCTCACCCGCGCGGCAAAAACGCCGGGAGCGCCCGCGGTCAGTTGCGCGTACCGCCCCATGGCCAGCAGGGCCAGCGCGTTTTCCTGCGTGGTCGACCATCCGGCCAGCACGCGCAGTCCGTTCAGCCGGCGCACAATTTCCACGGCGACGGGATGCGCCGGTTCCAGCTCGCACCACGCGAGCAGCGTCAATGCCAGCGTGCACGCCTCGCTGTTGAGGCCGTTGCGCGTCTCGCTGCCGGGCACGCCGAGGTGTTCCAGCACCGCCCGCGCCCCCCGGGTGTCGCCGGCGCCGGCGCATGCCGCCGCCACCTGCGCCGCCGCACTTCGGCGAAGCAGGCGGCTTTGCTCCGACAGGCGGGCGATCCAGCCGCGCGGCGGATGCCCCGCGGCCGTCAGCACGGCCGCGGCATGCGCCTTGAGCGCCATCGCCTCCTGCCACTGCGGCTGACTAGGATCGCTGCTGTCAACGCCCTGGTTGAGCAACCGCTCCACCGCATCGAGCGTCACCGCCAACTCGTCTTCCGGCACGGGATACCCCGCGCGGGACGCCTCTGCGAGGAACTGCGCCGCATAGAGCGTGCCCCAGTCCCATCCCCTGCTGTCCCCTCCCCGACCCCACATCGTGAACCTTCCGTCGGACTGCCTCATCGCCAGGACATGGGAGATGGCGCCGGCGATCAGACGGTCGGTCTCCTCGCGCGTGATCTGGCCCGGCAGCGTCTTCGGGGCGAGGTCGGGGAGGTAGACCAGCGGCAGGGCGCGCGAAATGGTTTGCTCCAGGCACCCGTAGGGGTAGTCGAGGAGTTCCTGCAGCGCGCCGACGAGCTGCACCTCCTGCCGACCCGACAGCGATAGGCGCCAGTTGAGCGTCTGCGGCGCGTACGCGGCGGGCAGCTCGACCTTTTTCCGCTCGCCGGCCGCGACACGGCCCAGCACCGTCCGCAGGACGCGTCCCGACGCCGGACGCACCGGCAGTTCGGTCGTCTCCTCGAACCGCTCCCCGCCGGCCTCGACACGCACTGTCACCCGGGCCACACCGATTCCCCCGTCGGCGCGCAGGCTCCACTGGCGCCGCACGACTCCTCCCGCCGCCACGCTTCCCCTGTGCGGCGCGCCGTCCGCGAGCGCGACCGGTCCCTCCGTTTGCACGGAGAGGCGGATATCCGCCGGGGCGCCGCTTTCGTTGAACACCTCGGTCCCCAACCGGCACACGTCGCCAGGCGCAAGGAACCGCGGCAATCCAACCGCCAGCACATGCGGACGCTTGACCGTCACCCGGCACATGCACATCCCCATCCGGTCCCGGTCGTAGGCCAGCACCATCACGCGCAAGGCTCCCGCGAACTCGGGAAGATCGAAGCCGACACGCGCAACGCCCTCCGCGTCCAGGTCCAGCACCCCCGACCAGAGCGCCACCGGTTTGAACCGCCGTCCGCGGACCGGCGAGAGCTGCCCCGCGAGATCCCCCTCGGCCGGAACGTCGCCGGCAGTGTGGGAGCGCCCACCCGGCCGGTCCTCCTCCGCCTTCTCAGGCAGCAACTGATTGAAGAGGTCGTAGCCGGTCATGGCGCTGCGCCGCGCCGCCAGGAACCAGTCGAGCGGGTCGGGCCGCTCGTAACCCGTCGCCTGCAGAACCCCCTCATCGACGGCGGCCGCGACCACGCGCCCCGAAATGGGATTTCCGGCAGCGTCGCGGACCGTCACCACAGCCTGGAGCCGTTCGCCCGGACGCGTTTCCTTCGGGGCAGTGCACGCAACCGCGAGCCGCCGTTCGCTCAGTTCCAGCGGCAGTCCTATCGCGCCGGATGCCCGGTGCGCCCGCCATGGTTCCTCGGGCGCGGCGGCGCGGACCACCGTGACGGCGCACCGGACATGCGGCAGGTACGACGCGTCGACCGGCACCGCCACCTCCTGCACCGAGTTCGTCAACACAACCGTCTCCTGGCGCAGGACCGACGCATTCTCGATGGCGATCAGCGCCGTGCCCGCGAACGGCGACTTGATCAGCAGCCGCGCCACTTCGCCCGTCGCGTAGCACGCCCTGTCCCAGCTCAGCGCCAGCGTGTCGGGACGCGTTCCTCCCCACGACCACCAGCGCATGCCGGGCGCGGAAACGGTCAGCGGCAACGTCGTGGAGAGATTCCCCTCCCGGTCGCCAACCGCCACGCGGTAACGCCCCGCCTCCGCCAAGGCAACGGTCAACCGTCCCATCCCGCCGGTGAACGCCACCGGAGCATTGGTGACCACAGGAATCTCCTCGCACACCATGCGGTAGGTCAACCGCCCGTCGTTTTCCTCGTGCACCACGGGACGCCAGACCTCGCGCGTGACCGATGCCGCGAACGCCTCCCCGCCGGCCGCCGCCACCGGCGTGCCGTCGGGACGCACCAGCGCGACATCGACCGTCAGCGGCTGCCCCGCGTCCAAGTCATCGCCCGGATTGGCGCGCAAGCCGATCATCTGCGGATAGAAATACACGAGCCCCTCCGCGGCAGCGCCCACCACGCGCCCCGCGCCGTCGCGCACCTCGCCGCTGACGCGTTCGCGAATCGCGGCGGGCGGACGCCACGTGCCGTCGGGCTCGATCACGAACGATGCCCTCCCCTTGGCGTCGAGGTCCTGCGCATCCAGACGCTGCACCACCGGGTCGAACGCACGCGTCGCATCGCCGAACACCCATCCCTGCCATCCCTCGGGTTCGTAGGACGCCGCTTCGAAAATAGCGGTGGCTTCGGCGCGCAGGTGGGCCGCGGGGCGCCCGAACAAGTAGTCGGCCTGGATCGTCACGCAATGGACGGCCGCGGTCGCCGCGGCGGCCACACCCGACAGCTTGACCGCCAGTTGGGGTGGAGCAAAGTCCTCGACACGGACGGTCGTCTGCCCCAGCGGGGCCCCCTTCCCGCCGGGGAGCGCCGACTCGACCGTGTAGCGCCCGGTCGGAGCGCCATCCGGGAGGGTGAAGGTGTGCGAAACGGAGCCGCAACGGTCGAGTGTCTGTCCGCTTTCGGCCAGCACGCGTCCGTCCGGCTTGCGCAGCCGCAGCACCACCGGAAACGGTTCCGGACCGCGCAGCCCCTGATCGCGCACCAGCGCGTGCGCGTGCAACTGCTCCCCCGGACGGTAGATGCCCCGGTCGGTCGTGAGCAGCGCTTCATGATTCCGCGCGGGGAACGGACGCCGGCCGCCCTGGTCCTGGAATTCCACACGGTGCGCGGCATTCAGCGGCAGGTACGTCTGATCCGCATCCAGGACCGCCGTTACCGCGAACGGTTCGGCGTCCGTTTCCCAACGCAGCCGCACCGTGCCGTCGGCCACCGTGGGCGCCGACGCCATCCGCTCGTTCTTCACCGACCAAAGCGTCACCCCCACCCCTTCCGCGGGCAAGCCGGAGGCGGCGCTGACCACCCACGCCGCCATCTGGCGCTCGCCGAGGCGAAGGGAGACACCCAAGTCGGAAACCACAATCACCCGCTGCTCGCCTGCGCCGGACGGACTTTCGAGTTCAAGGAGGTAGATTCCCGCCCCCAGACCGGGCACGATGTCCCGCAAATGGATGTCGATCGTCTCCGCTTCATTGCGCCGCCCGGCCAGCGGGAAGTCCCGTGCCCCCATTTCCTGGTCCAGTCCGGCCATGGCGGCATAGGGACGCCACCCGTAGTGGTAGGGAAGGCGGTCTTCCTCGCGCAGACCGAAGAAGACGACATTGTTCGCGAGCACCCGGCGCAACCGTGCCGTGCACCGCACGCTGTTGACCGCGCGTGCGCGGACCGTCATGCGCCCCCGCGGCGAGAGGTAGCGGCCGTTGTCGATGTACGACAGGAGCGGCTCGCGGTCCGGCACCTGCACCTGGCGCACCACCGTCTTGCGCAACGCATCCCCGCCTGTCTGCGGGGGAAGTCCGGCGGCGAAGGTCACCGTATAGATCCCCCCCGGTTCAAAAGGCCCGCGCAGGCGCAAGCCGCGGTCGTAGCGCCACTCGTCGAAGGGCTCCGCGCGAAACGCGACAGGCGGCTCGACAGAAAGAAACGCAGCGGCCTTCTCGCAGTCGGGAGGGCGCGTAAACATCGCCTCGATCGACGGGGCGCCGTCGGCAGGGCTTTCCCCGCGAAGGTGTAGCAGCGCCATCTGCGCCTGGATCCCGACGGTGAGTTCGCCGGGCCGTAGCGGCAGCGGCAAAGCCGGCGGTGAATCGCCGCGGGGAATCGCCGGGGAGGCCGCGCCGCCGGACAAGCGCACGGTCACGTTGCCCGATCCGAAGGGCTCGGCAAAACGGAAGAGCAGGCGTTTACCGTCCGGCGAACTCCGTTCAAGCGTTCGCTTCAATTCGCGGTTTCCGGCGATGAGCGACAGATGGGAGGCGATCACTTCGGACGCAACGTGCTCGTTGAGCACGACCCAGATGCCGGGCAGGTCCTCCGCATCGCGGGTCACCGGCTCGGCCGCCACCAGCTTGACCGCGCGCCCTTCCGCCGCCTCCTCCTCCGCCGCCGCGTCACGCGCCCGGAGGGCCGCCGCGCGGCACTCCGCCCAGCGCCAGGCGCCTAAGGCGATTGCCGCCAGCAACGCCGTATTCACCACCGCCGCCGCCATCAGAATCCGCCGTTTGCTCATGACTCCCTCCTCCAGCTCGTTCAAATGTGGGTTCGCAGCAGCAGCTCCAGCGGCGCCGGGTCGAGGTAGATCTGCCCCTTCAGGTACGGGTCGTCGAACCGCCGCACCAGGTGGCGCAGCAGGATGACCGGCGCGATCAGCGGCAGGCGGCCCAGGCGGTACGACTCTATCACCTCCACCGCGTCGGTTTTTTCGGCCGCGCCGAGCGATTTCTTGAAATACCCCATGATGTGCTGCAGGACGTTCGTCTGCTTGGCGGGCGTGGCCAGAAGCGCCAGCGTCGGCATCAGCGTGGCGAGGTACTCCGCCCGTACGGCCGTTGCGTCGCGCCCTTTTGCGCCGGCGACGATGCGCCCCAGCGTCCGCAGCGCCGCCGGACTGTGACTCATCAACACCAGCTTGTGCGCCGTGTGGAAGGCGACCAGCGCGCCCAGCGAGCCGTCGGCCTCGCAGGCGCGCCAGCGGTCATAGACGAAAACACGCTCGATGAAGTTCTCGCGCAGCCCCGGATCGTTCAACCGCCCCTCGTCCTCGACCGGCAGGAGCGGAAAGCGTGCCATGAAAGCGGCGGCGAAGAGTCCGGGGCCCGCACCCGCGGGATGCCCCTCCGCGGTGGTGCGCTTTACACCGCGCATCCCCGAACTGGGGGATTTGCTCTTGAACACGAACCCGCGCAGGTCGCGCGCGGCCAACTCCGGGAGGATCCGGCCGATCCACTCCTCCATCTGCTCCGTCAGGTCGCGGCGTGTCCGGGTCGTGATCAAGCGGACTCGCCCTTCGGCATCCTTCTCCAGGTGCATCGACTCGCGCGGCACCGGCAGGCCGCAGGCGACCTCGGGGCAGACCGGCACCCAATCGACGAAACGCCCCAGCGCATCGGCCAGAAACGCATCGCGCTTGTGCTGTCCGTCATAGCGCACCGGCTCGCCCAGCAGGCAGGAACTGATTCCCAGTGTGATTCTCTCCATGTCAGACCTCCGCGCCGGATGGTGCGGCGCGACTCTCCATTCAACCAACCGGTGAAAGAGGGACCACGCCAAACACCGGCTATTCTACTCTTGCGCGCTTCTCCCGGCACTAGCAATTCCATACGAAAGGCACAAAGAACAAAAAAGTGGGCGGAACAAGAAAACGGAAGAAAACGGAACAAGAAAGCACCGTTTTGACAATTGCCGCATCTGCCGGACGGGTGATATACTGCCGCCGCGATGATGAGACGCGGAGGGGGCAAAACGGGCGCCGGCCGTTGGGCGGGCTGGATGGCGGCTGCGGTCTTCGCGGGCGCGGCCGCATGCGTGTTGCTGCCGGGGTGCCTCGGCGCTTCGATCCGCCCGCCGCGCGATCTACAGCCGGTGGTGATGACGTTCGAGGTCACGGGCTACTGCAACTGCCGCGTTTGCTGCGGCTGGGAGCGAAGCTGGTTCGGCCTGGGGCCGCCCGTGGTCTCGGCCGGCCCGAACAAGGGGCGCCGCAAACACGTGGGCGTCACCGCAAGCGGATCCAAGGCGCGGCGCGGCACGGTGGCGGCGGACACGTCGCTGCTTCCGTTCGGCACCGTGGTCTACGTGCCCGGCTACGGCTACGGCAAGGTGGCGGACCGCGGCGGCGCGATCCAGGGACGGCGCCTCGATGTGTGGTTTTCGTCGCACGAGGCGGCCCGTGCGTGGGGCCGCCGCACGATGCAGGTGAAGGTGTGGCGCTAGCGGCGCCCGCCGGCGAACCGGGCGCAGAAAAGGATTGGGATATGGGCGAGATGGAGCGGAAGGACGACGCGCCGGACACGGGACGTCATTTTCTCAGACAGTGGATCGCGGAAGAGGTCGCGGCGGGACTTCCCGGGGGGCAGGTGGTCACCCGCTTTCCGCCCGAGCCGAACGGCTGGCTGCACATCGGGCACGCCAAGGCGATCTGCATCGATTTCGGCATGGCCGGCGAGTTCGGCGGCGTCTGCAACCTGCGGATGGACGACACCAATCCCTCCAAGGAGTCGGAAGACTACGTGCGGGCGATTCAGAATGACGTCCGCTGGCTCGGCTTCGCCTGGGACCGTTTCGTCTACGCCAGCGACTACTTCGAACAGATGTACGCCATCGCCGAGGGGCTGATCCGCGGCGGTCACGCGTATGTGTGCGAGCTCTCGCAGGAGCAGTGGAAGGCGTACCGCGGCGTCCCCGCGCAGCCCGGCACGCCGAGCCCGTTCCGCGACCGGTCGCCCGACGAAAACCTCGCGCTTTTCCGGCAGATGCGCGGCGGCGCCTACCTGCTCCACCTGCTCACCGGCCAGAGTTACCTGTCCGGGGCCGGAAAATCCACGTTCTCTTTTCTGCCAGTAAGAAGATATTTTGCCTTTTTTGCCTTCGATAACTTCACTCAAATCCAGCGCGCCTTCAACGCGCCAGGCGTTGGCGCTGTCTGCTTCAGAACCAACCAGAGTTCCAAAGCCAAAACCACCGGTAATGGACGTCATCGTACCGACACCCGCGCCGCGGGAATGAGCGTATTCCGCTTTGATAAATGTTCCCGGCCGGTAACGTAGAATAAAATCGATACCCTCCAATCGCTGCAGGGATTGATCATCGCCCTGGCGATAGCCGGTTACACCAAAGCGAATATAATCGCTGAACCAGTAAGTCGCCCTCAAACCCCCGGCCCAGTCTCCTATTTCTGTTAATCCGGGAACATATTCGTAGGTGATAATCAAATAAACCGGATGTCCGTTCAATACGGCGGTTTGCACCAGGCCGGTTCCATCCGCCACTGAGGGAAGCGGACTGCGTAAAATGACTCTGCCCTGTATGTAATTAATCTCGTAGTCCTGCGCGGGAGCGAGTTCGCGGCGCTCCAGAACCATCATGGAATCCTTATCTCTTATTT
>CAYVKQ010000005.1:10414-24142 GCA_964451945.1 uncultured Lentisphaerales bacterium | reverse complement strand
CCACCGCCGCCGCCGGCCCGTGGGACGCCCCTGCGACCTGGCAGGGGGGCGTCGTTCCCGGACCAGGCGACCGCGTCACGCTTGACCACGCGGTCACCCTGGCGTGCGTCACCCACCCGCTGGCGAGCTTCTCCAACAACGCCACGCTCACCTTCGACGGCTGGAACGCGCGGCTGGTCGCGGCGGAGGTCGCGATCAACGCCACCGTGACCCACCTTGCACAGCGCGCGACGGCGCCCGATCCGGCGACGGGCGAATGGGTGGCCGACAACCGCGTGTGGATCGTCTGCTCCAACCTGTCGGTCGCGGCGGGCGCTCAAATCAACGTCGACGCCGCGGGTTTTGCCGGCGGCGCCTGCAGGAATGGCTCCGGCCCGGGCGCCGGGGTGCAGACGACATACGAGGCGACGGGCGGAGGCCATGGCGGATACGGGAATCACGGCTGTTCAGCCATGTTCGGTCCCGTCTACGGCTCCCACGCCGCCCCACTCTGGCCAGGCAGCGGTGCGGCCGGCAACATTTCCTACGGGGCGGGAATCGGCGGCGCAGGAGGGGGGGCGATCCTGATCGAAGCCACGGGGCGGATCACCCTCGACGGGGTGCTGTCGGCAAACGGGGCGAATTACGCCAAGGCCAGGGGTGGCGGCGGATCGGGTGGTAGTATCTACCTTAACTGCCGGACCATCCAAGGCGCGACCGGAACGCTACGGGCGCAAGGCGGCAATGCATGGTACAACAACGCCACCGACTTCAGCGGCGGTGGCGGCGGCGGCAGAATCTCCGTCGATTACGAACCCGCGGCACAGCATGCGCTGCCCCAGCCGTCGCTCGCATTCTCGGTGGCCCCAGGCGGCTCCATCGGCGCACAGGGCAAAGGCATCCATGGCACCGTCTGGTTCCCGGACAGCAGCCTGTTGCAGGAGACCTTCGCCATCGACGGCGTTGTCTATGGTTTCACCAACTGGAACTGCGGCAGTCTGACGGTCACGAACGGCATGGCCCGTTTTGCCGAACCCGGATTCAACCTCGTCGTTGACGGAGACCTGCGCGTCGTCGGACCGAGCGTCCAGCTCGATCTCGGAGGCAATACGAACATGCTGCGCTATTGGTCGACCTCTCTCTGGTATTTCGACCGCAGCGAGATGCCCGGTCCTCCGGAACTGCGGGTGGGCGGAAACCTGGTTCTGACAAATGGCGGATGCCTGCGGGTTTACTGCTGCGCCACAAACTCCGCGGATCCGCCTTTCGGTGGCCGCATCCGCATTGGCAAGAACTGCAACATCCACTCCAATTCGGCGCTCTATCTCTCTTCGCATCCGACAAACGGGGCGTCGGCGCAGGTCAGCGCGCACAGCGTAAAGGTTGCCGCCGGCGGCGCCATCAGCGCCGACGCCATGGGTTTCAAGGGCCGATGGTTGAATCTCGCCAACACCACTCCGATGTTCGGCCCGGGCGCGGGCCAGAGCGCGCAGTACTGGGGAAACGGCGCCGGGCATGGAGGCATCGGTTCGCGTTCGGCGAACAATGCCTCCCTCGCCCCGACGTATGGCTGCTCCAATGCGCCTGTCCTCCCCGGCAGTGCGGGAGGCGACGGATGGGGTTCCGACGAACGGCCGGGCGGGTCCGGCGGCGGCCTGGTCTATCTCACCGTCGCATCGACCCTCGGGATCGACGGCACGATCAGCGCCAACGGAGGCGCCGGGCGCGATTACTACGGCTCGGGCGGCGGCGGTTCGGGCGGAAGTGTCTTCCTCTCCTGCAGGCGCCTCGAGGGCAAGGGAACCGTCCGCGCCCGGGGCGGAGACGCGTCCGTCGCCTACAAGTCCGGCTCCGGCGGAGGCGGCCGGATCGCCGTTTGGCGCACCGTTGACGCGGCCTCGCTGACCTTCGATGTGACCAACGGGGTCGCGTATTACTCAGGCGAACCCGGCACCGTCTTCCTGGGAGATATCCCGGCGGCGGCAACGTTGATCTTGCTTAGGTGAACATCACACGGAGGCGGCAGTCATGGCGGTCATGAGCAGGACGTTCAACACGGTGGATCTGGGCGATCCGGACCGGGCGGCGGACTTCGTCAAGCGCCGGGCGATGGAATTAGGCGCCGACGCCGTCGGCATCGGCGGCATCGACCGCTGGGCCGACGCCCCGCTGCAGATGGATCCGCGGCAGATCATGCCCGAGTGCAAATCGATCATCGGCATGGTTTTCCGCGTCGAACGCGGCAGCCTGCGCGGCGTCGAGGAGGGAACCTACTTCAGCAACTACTCCGCAATGGGCTACGGCGGGCTCACCTACCTGTACATCCCGATGACCGTCATCAACCTCTCGAAGGCGATCGAGGACCAGGGGTACGAGGCGGTCCCGATGGGCCACCAGAGCGACTGGCGCGCGATCGACGGCGACGGCTTCACCTATGGAAACCACAGCCGGCCGGCGCGCCCCGGCCAGGCCGCGCCCGACATCATGATCCACCTGCGCATCGCCGCCTATCTCTGCGGCCTGGGCGAGATCGGCTACAGCAAGATGTTCCTCACGCCGCAGTTCGGCCCGCGCAACCGCATCGGCATCGTGCTGACCGATGCCGCGCTCACGCCCGACCCGGTCTACGACGGGCCGAAGCTCTGCAACCGCTGCATGGCGTGTGTCCGCGCCTGCCCCGGACAGGCCTTCGACACGCACCACCCGGTCCGGGTCACCCTGGCCGGCCGCGACGTCGAATGGGCCGACATCGACACACGGAAATGCGACACCGCCTTCCGCGGCGCCGAGCTGGCCGACCAGCCGCAGGCCGACCCCTATTTCGCCGAGCGTCCGGATTCCCGCCCCGGCAGCTGGAGCCCCTTTTTCCACAAGCCGAGAAATCTCTACAACACCGGAGAGGCGGTGTGCGGCGCCCGCGGCTGCACGCGCGCCTGCATGATCAGCCTCGAAACGCGCGGCGTGCTGCAGAACCGCTTCAAGGAGAAATTCCGCCGCCGCCCCGAGTGGTCGGTCGACTGGTCGACCCCGCCCGCCTACGCGACCGGCAGCCGCTTCCGCGACCGGAAGGGCGGCAGCAACGCCGATTGAGGAGCCGCGCACCCGGGCGCACAGCGGGCGAGGAAACGATGAAGTTTGCGATCGGCTACCAGCAACCGGACAACGGCGAGCGCTTCAGCGCCATCGTGTCGGACTACCGCGGACATGTCGCCGAGGTCTATTTCCCGTGGCCGGGGATGGCCACGGGACGCGCCGCGCTGGGACGGGAAAGGGGCGCCGTCGACTGGGCGGCGCCGCGCGAGCTGGAAGAGGATCTGCGGGCCATCCGCGCGCTCGGCATACGCCTCGATTTGCTGCTCAACGCCAACTGCCACGGCGGCCGCGCCGTCGCCGAGAGCCTGCGGAACGAGGTGGTCTCGGTCCTCGACCACCTCGGCGGCAACGGCCTGCTGCCGGAGACCGTGACAACGGCCAGCCCGTTCATCGCCGCGCTCGTCAAACGCGACTTCCCCGGCATCGACGTCCGCGCGTCGGTCAACATGCGCCTCGATTCCACGCTGGCCATGGGCTACCTCGCGGACCTCTTCGACTCGTTCCATATCCGCCGCGACCTGCAACGCGACCTGCCCACCGTCGCCCGCTTCCACGAATGGTGCCGGGCAAACGGCAAGACGCTCTGCCTGCTGGCCAACAGCGGCTGCCTGCGCAACTGTCCGTCGCAGAGCTTCCACGACAACCTGGTCGCGCACAGCGCCGAGATCGACGAGGCCAGGAACGTGGCGGGGTACCAGCCGCACCTGTGCTGGCATCTCTTTGAACAACGCGAACACTTCGTCGAGTTCCTGCGCGGTTCGTGGATCCGGCCCGAGGACCTGTACCGCTACGAACCCTATGTCTCCGTGGTCAAACTGGCGACGCGCCAGCACTCCCATCCGCGCATGGTTATCGGCGCCTATGCCGCGGGACGCTTCCGCGGCAACCTGCTCGATCTGACGGAACCCTGTTTTTCAACCGTTTTCGCGCCGCTGGCCATCGACAACACCCGCTTCCCGGACGACTGGTTCGGGACCGCCGGCGCCTGCGCAACGCATTGCCACCGCTGCGGACGCTGCGAAGCGGTGCTGGAACGGGTGCTGGTGCAGCAGGACGCCCCGCCGCAGGCATAGGCACGGGCAGACGCTGCCATAGAGGCACTTGCAGACCCCCTCCGGCTCGGCAGGGACGCCTCGCCCCACCCGTGTCGTTCGTCCGCAAACAGGTGGGGCGAACCGTCTCGGTGAGCCGAAACAACAGGAACTGCCCGGGGTGCTGCAAAAGCCTCTTCCGCTTCCCGCGGGTTCTCACCGTTTCCCAGTAACTTGCCGGTTGACGCGGAAGGGCCTCGATGTGACAATCGCGCCATGTCCGCCGCATCCTGCGACAGCGATGTTGTGCCGCTCCACCGCCTTTTCCTCAGTTTCGCCTGGGTGGGGTCGGTGTTGTTCGGCGGCGGGTACGCCATGCTGCCGCTGCTGGAACGGGAGGTGGTCGACCGCCGCCGGTGGTGCACGCATGCGGAGATGGGCGAACTCTACGCGCTGGCGCAGGTGGTCCCGGGAGTGATCGCGGTCAACACCGCCATGCTGGTGGGGCACCGCCACCGCGGCACCGCCGGCGCGGTGGCGGCGACGCTCGGCATGATTGCCGTTCCCGTCGCCGTGATCCTCGCCATCGCCTCGTCCTACGCGCTGGTGATGCGCTGGGCGCTGCTGGAGCGGCTGTTCGCGGGGCTGCGTCCGGCCGTGGCGGGCCTGCTGCTGACGACCGCGTTGCGCATGGTCGGCCGCGGCTGCGGCGTCGGCTGGGAGAAGGCCGCCGCCGCCGCCGCATGCGCGCTGGCGCTGGGCGGTGTTTCGGGCCCGCTCGGCCCGATCGTCACCGCCGCCGCCGCCGGCGCGCTGTGGCACGCGTGGGCGGTGGCGCGGACGCGGAAGGGGGCGCGATGAGCCTGTTCGTGCAACTGGCCGCCGTCTTTTTCAAGATCGGCCTCTTCACCATCGGCGGCGGCCTGGCGATGCTGCCGCTGATCCGCGGCGAGATGCTGGCCTACGGCTGGATGACCGAGGCGGAGTTCCTCGATATCCTGGCGGTCGCCGAGATGACCCCCGGGCCGATGGCGGTCAACACCGCGACCTTCGTCGGCTACCGCCTCGGCGGCGTGGCCGGGGCGCTGACCGCTACCCTGGCGCTGGCACTGCCGTCGCTGCTGACGGTCTGTCTGCTGGGCGCGCTCTGGCGACGCCACCGGAAGGACCCGGCGAGCGTGCGCATCCTGGCGGTCGTGCGGCCGGTGATCGCCGGACTCGTGCTGGCGGCGGCGCTGGGACTTTTCGCCGCCTGTGTCTTTCCCGGGGCGGGTGAATCCTCCCCGCGGGAACCGGAAGACAGGGGACAGGTGCAGAACCCCTCTCCCGAACCCCGCACCCCGAACCCTTCACTTGCGCGAACCGCAGATGCCGCAAGCGCCGCACCCGCCGCGGCGGGAGACCGGGCGCTGCCGGGCGGCCGCGCGCTTGACGGACGCGCCCTCGCGGTCTTCGCCGGGGTGTTCCTCGCCACGTGGCGCTTCCGCGTCAACCCGCTGCTGGCGCTTGCCGGCGGCGGCGCCGCCGGTTTCCTGCTGCACAGCCTTTGATTCGGGGCAGCCCGCATGGCCCATGGACGCGGTGGCAAGCGGGTTTCCACGCGGCGCCGCCTTCCCCCGCCTCACCGCATCAGCAGCAGGCTGAGCGCCATGACGACCATGCCGCCGGCCAGCCCCAGCAGGCTGTCGTGCCCTTTGCCGTAGGCGCGGCTGGCCGGCAGCAACTCGTCGACGCTGATGTAGACCATGATCCCGGCGACGCCGGCGAAGAGGATGCCCATCAGCTCCGGCGGGACCGTATCGACGCCGTTCCGGGAGAACAGGCGCAGGATCCCGTAGGCGACAACGGCCCCGACCGCTTCGGCGAGTCCGCTGAGCACCGAATAGACGAACGCGCGGCGCCGGCTGCCGGTCGCATAGTAGATGGGGACCGAGACGCTGATTCCCTCGGGGATGTTGTGCAGCGCGATCGCGACGGCGATGGCCATGCCGAGACCGGGATCGTGCAGCGCCGCCAGAAACGTCGCCAACCCTTCGGGGAAGTTGTGGATGGTGATCGCCAGCGCCGTGAACACCCCCATCCGCAACAGCCTGGCGTGGTCGGCCGCGGAGCGGACGGGCGGTGCGGCGGCACCGGCCGCGCGGTTGTGCAGCGGCGCCAGTTCCTTCTCGCTGTGGGTTTCGTGCGGGTTCTCGGCCGACGGAATCAGGTTGTCGATCAGTCCGATCAGCAGCATACCGCCGAAGAACGAGGCGGCATTGACCCAGTGGCCGCCCCGTTCGCCATAGGCGCCCACCAGCGCGTCGGCCCCCTTCTGGAAGATTTCGACGAAGGAGACGTAGAGCATGACGCCGGCCGAAAAACCGGTCGAAACCGACAGAAAACGGTAGTTGGTCCGCTTCGCCAGAAAGGCGATCATGCTTCCCAGACCCGTCGCCAGGCCGGCGAACAGCGTCAACGCGAAGGCAAACCAGACTGAAGACTGCATGCGCTCCTCCGTGCACGGTCGCACGCGGCAGCCGCCCCCTTGATCCGCCCCCCCGCAAACCGGAGGTTCGGCAGGCGCCTCCCGCGACACCGGTACGTTATACGGCTTGTTCCGCGGTTCCGCCAGCGAAAACAGGGCAAACGCATTCACACGTTGACCTCCCGGCCCCCACACCCTACACTGAACGGGGTCATGGCTTTCTCACCCTATCCCCTGCTGTTTCGTCCGGTCTACAAGGACTACGTGTGGGGCGGCGGACGCATCCGTACCGCGTTCGGGCGCGCGGACGCGCCAGACCGCTGCGCCGAGTCGTGGGAGATCTCGGCCCACCCGGACGGACCCGGCGTCGTCGCCAACGGCCCGCTCGCCGGACGCACCCTGGCCGAGCTCGCCGACCGCTGCGGCGCCGCGCTGACGGGCGCCCGCGCACCCGACCCGCACCGCTTCCCCCTCCTGTTCAAACTGATCGATGCCCGCGAGCGGCTCAGTGTCCAGGTCCATCCCGGCAACGCCGCCGCCGTCCGCTGCGGCGGCGAACCCAAGACGGAGATGTGGGTGGTCCTCGATGGCGCCCCGGACGCCACCCTCTTCGCCGGCCTCAAACCCGGCGTCGACGCCGCGCGCCTGCGCCAGGCGCTCGCCGACGGCAGCGCCGCCGAGTGCCTCGACGAGCTGCCCGCGCGTCCCGGCGACGCCCTCTACATCCCCGGCGGATTGGTCCACGCGATCGGCGCCGGCTGCCTGATCTACGAGGTGCAGCAGAACTCGAACACCACCTACCGCCTCTACGACTGGGGCCGGATCGACCCGAGCGGCCGGCCGCGCCCGCTCCACGTCGAACAGGCGCTGGCGGTGATCGACTGGGACCTCCCGCCGCCCGGCCTGATCCGCGGCACCCCCGCCGCCAACCGCCCGAACGAGGTGCTCGCCACCCCGTTTTTCCATGTGCGCCGCCTCGCGCTCGAAACCGCCGTCACGCTCGAAGCCGACAGCGCCACGTTCCTGGCGCTGTTTGTCCGCGCTGGCACGCTCTCTGCTACCGTTGACGGGCATACGGTACCCCTTCCCTGCGGCACAAGCTGCCTGATCCCCGCGGCCGCCGCCTGTTGTCACCTGGAACCGCGCGGCGGCGCGGAGCTGTTGCTCACCACGTTAACGCCATGATCAAATCCTCCTACGAACTTGTGCGCGTGTTCGGCATCCCGATCCGCCTCGACTTCTCGCTGATCATCCTCCTCTTCCTGCTGGTGGTCCAGTACGGCAACCCGCTCCAGGGGCTGTCGGCGGGAATCGCGCTGCTGCTCTCGATCACCCTGCACGAACTGGGGCACAGCCTGGCAGCGATGGCCTTTGGCTGCCGCGTGCGCGACATCACGCTGATGATGATGGGCGGCTGCGCCACCCTGCTCTCGATGCCGCGCAAGGCGTGGCAGGAGTTTCTCGTCGCCGCCGCCGGCCCCGCGGTGAGCCTCGCACTGGCACTCTTCGGCCTGCTGACGCCCATCCGGAACACGTTCGGAGTCTTTCTCTACTACCAGATCGGCGTGCTCAACTTGGTGCTCTTCGTGTTCAACCTGCTTCCCGCCTTCCCCATGGACGGCGGACGGATCCTGCGCGCGTTCCTGCAGCAATTCTTCATGTCGCGCGTGAAGGCGACCTGGGTGGCATCGCGCATCGGGCGTGTGATCGCCGTCCTCATGGCCCTCTCGGTGGTCTACTCCTTCCTCACCGGAAAGGCGCACGGATTCATGCTGATCCGGCTGATGATCGCCTATTTCATCTATCAGTCGGCCGAACGGGAATACCAGGCGGTGCTGTTCGAATCGCGCGCGGGCGGCGGCTTCGGCGGTTTCGGTCCCCCGCCCGGCGACGAGGTGTTGGTCTCGCCGCCGCCCTACCGTTCCCAGCACGAATGGCGCGACGTGCACCGGTTGTGACCGCCGCCCCGCCGGAAAGGAGCGTCGTGACCCACCCCCGCTTCGCCTACAACGCCCTGCTGTTGCGCAAAGCCTATTCGGGCGTGGAGAACACCATCCACGGCTTTCTGCAGGCGTGGGCCGCGTACGGACCGGAACCGCTGCGCGTCTACGCTCCGCAGCGCACGCCGCTGCCGCTGCCGCGGGGGGCGCCGCTCGACGTGCAGCCGGTTTGCTTTCCCCGTTCCTCGCGCGCGGCGCGCATCGCCTGGGAGCAGTTCTGGCTGCCGCAGCGCCTGCGGCGCGACGGCGCGGCGCTCCTCCACGCCCCCGCCTACATCGCCCCGCTGGCGGCGCCGTGCCGCGTCGTCCTCACCCTCCATGACCTGCACGTCTTCACCCACCCCGCAACCTGTTCCTTCGAAAACCGCCTCTACTACCGCCTCTTCCTGCCGCGCTCCGTGAGCCGCGCGGCGGCGGTCATCGTCTTCTCGGAACACGTGCGGCGCACCGTCGCAGCGCGCTTCCCCGCCGCCGCCGCCCGCATCGCCGTGATTCCGCCCGGCGTCGACCCCGGCCTCGCGCCCGTCACTGATCCCGCCCGCCTCGAACAAGTCCGCACCGCCTGGCGCCTGCCGCCGCGGTTCCTTCTTTTCGTCGGCGACCTCGCGCCGCGCAAGAACCTCCCCCGCCTGCTCGACGCCTTCGCGCGCGTCGCCGCGGCGGTTCCCGACCTCCATCTCGTCCTGGCGGGCCTGCCCGCGGCCGGCCGCCGCCGGCCGCCGCTCGACCGCCTGTGCGCGCGCCTGGGGCTGGCCGCGCGGGTGCGGCGCCTCGGCTACGTCCCCCGCGCCGACCTGCCGGCGCTCTACACGCTGGCGGAGGCGCTGGCCTATCCCTCGCTCGACGAGGGGTTCGGCCTCCCGGCGCTCGAAGCGCTGGCCTGCGGTTGTCCGGTGGTCTGCGGACCCGGCGGCACGGCCGAGATCTGCGGCCCGGCGGCCGTCTGCTGCGATCCGCTCGACACCGCCGCCATCGCCGCGGCGCTCCACCGGCAGATCACCGCGCCGGAGCCCCGCGCCGTCCGCGCGGCGGCAGGTTCCGCCCGCCTCGCCCGCTATTCGTGGTGGACGCATGTGGCCGCCACCGCCGACCTCTACCGCAGCGTCCTCGGCTGAGCCTTTTGGTTTGTATCTTACCGCGAAGCGCCTATAATAGCGCGGCATTGAAATCTTCCTGTTTTGTGGTTTCTTTTGTGGAGAGTGATCATGTCCGATGCAACGCTTGTCGTCCCGCCCCTCGATACCGGCTTCCAGCCGGCCGCCGCCTTCAACGCCGCCTACCGCGCCACGATCGCCGCCTCGGGCCGCGCGTCGACGCTTCTGCTGGCCGTCGAGCGCTCCAATGGCGGCGTCACCCGTTTTGAGGCGCCGATCCGCGACGATGCGGCGCCCGAAACCCTGCGCTATGCCGAACGCCTGGCCAAGTTCCTCTTGTGGGCGTGGGGCGGGCATACCCTGCACGTCGCCGCTCCCGCCGCCGTCTGCGACCACCTCCGCAGCACCTACGCGGACGGAGGGGCGCGCGCGTTCGACGCCTCGATGATGACGGCCATCTACGGGCAGCCCTTCACCGTGCGGGCGGCGGCGAAGAAGAAGATCCCGGCGCAGAAGGATGTCACCGACGCCGTCGGCGGCAGTCTCAAAGGCTGCCGCATCGGCTTCGACCTCGGCGCCAGCGACTACAAGGTGGCGGCGGTGAAGGACGGCGAGGTCCTCTACAGCGACGAGTTCCCCTGGAATCCCAAGGACCAGGCCGATCCCGACTACCACTACACCCACATCCGGCACGGCCTCGAGGAGGCGGCCAAGCACCTGCCGCGCGTCGACGGCATCGGCGGCAGCACCGCCGGCGTCGTGGTCGACAACCAGTTCCGCATCGCCTCGCTGCTCCGCTCCATTCCGCCCGCCCGCATGGCGGAGGCGTCCGGCATCTTCAACCGCCTCGCCCGCGAATGGAACGTCCCCTTCGTGGTGCTGAACGACGGCGACGTCTCGGCCCTGGCCGGCGCGCTCTCCCTCGAGTCGAACGGCATCCTGGGAATCGCCCTCGGCTCTTCCGAGGCGGGCGGGTTCATCGACACCGAGGGCCGTTTCCGCGGCTGGCTGAACGAGCTGGCGTTCGTGCCGATCGACTACAACCCGCTGGCGCCGCCCGACGAGTGGTCGGGCGACCGCGGCGTGGGCGCGCTCTATTTCTCGCAGCAGGCGGTCAACAAGCTGCTGCCCGCCGCCGGGATCGAACTACCCGCCGACATGCCGCTGCCCGAACGGCTCAAGGAGGTGCAGAGGCTGATGGCCGCGGGCGACGCCCGCGCGCGGCGCATCTACGAGACGATCGGCGTCTACCTCGGCTACGGGCTCGCCCACTACGCCGAATTCTACGATTTCCGCAAAGTCCTGCTTCTCGGCCGCGTCATGACCGGCGAAGGCGGGATGGTGATTCTGCGCGGAGGGCGCCACGTCCTCGAAACGCGGTTCCCCGACCTCGCGGCGCGCGCCACGGTCGAGCTCCCGGACGAAAAGAGCCGCCGCGTGGGCCAGGCGGTCGCCGCCGCCAGTCTGCCGTCGTGCTAAACCGATGACACCCGAGTTCAAACTCGTCGAAAAGCTCAAGGCGCGGACGCTGACGCTGGCGCTGGCCGAGTCATGCACCGGCGGCATGATCGCGCAGCACGTGACCAGCGTCGCCGGGTCCTCCGCCGTCTTCATCGGCGGCGTTGTCTGCTATGCCAACGCCGTCAAACGCGATCTGCTGCAAGTGCCGCAGGAGATCCTCGACACCTGCGGCGCGGTCAGCCGCGAGACGGCCGTCAGCATGGCGACGAACGCCCGCGCACTCTTCCACACCGACCTGTCGGCCGCCGTCACCGGCATCGCCGGACCCGACGGCGGCACTATCGACAAGCCGGTCGGACTGGTCTACATCGCCGCGCTCGGCCCGCGCGGCCTGGTCGTCCGCCGCTACGTCTTCTCGGGCGACCGCGACTGCATCCGACGCCAGGCGTGCGCCACCACCCTCTCCATGCTGCTTGAACAGCTCTGAAGGAGCCTATGGCCGAACTGATCGTCGCCCTCGATGTCGCCACCGCCGCGGAGGCCGAGGCCGTTGTTGACCACCTCGGCGACGCGGTCGGGTTCTACAAGATCGGCCTGGAGCTTTTCAGCGCCGACGGTCCGGCCGTGGTGCGGGTGGTCACCGCGCGCCAGAAACGGGTCTTCCTTGATCTCAAGCTCCACGACATTCCGCGCACCGTGGCGCGCGCGGTGGAACGGATTGCCGCGCTCGGTGTCGACTTGGCCACCATCCACGCCACCGGCGGCCGCGCCATGATCCGCGCCGCCGTCGAAGCCGCGCGGGCCGCGCCGACGCCGCCGCGCATTGTGGCGGTGACCGCGCTCACCAGCCTCGACCAGAGCGACCTCGCCGATCTCGGCGTCAGCCGCCCGTTGCGCGAGCAGGTCGCCGCCCTGGGACGGCTCGCGGTCGTGGAGGGCGGTGCCGACGGCATTGTCTGCTCGCCGCAGGAAGTCGCCACCATGCGCGCCGCCCTCGGCCCCGACGCCCTGCTCGTCACCCCCGGCGTCCGTCCCGCGGGCGCCGCCCTGGACGATCAGAAGCGGGTCGCGACACCCGCCGCCGCGGTGCGCGACGGCGCCACCCACCTCGTGGTCGGCCGCCCCATCCTGGAAGCCGCCGACCCCCGCGCCGCCGCCTACGCCATCCGCGCCGAAATGGACGGCGCACGGCCATGACGCCGGCCGACGTCTCCGTCGTCAACCGGCTGCTCAAGCGGGCTTTCAAGGAGGCCCCCGCGCCGATCATCGATCTGGTCGCCGCCCAGACCGACGATCCGTTCCACGTCCTGGTGGGGACGATCCTCTCGGCCCGCACGCAGGACGCCACCACCGCCGCCGCCTGCCGCCGCCTCTTCGCGCGGATCGGCACGCCCGACGATCTGCGTGCGCTGCCGCAGGATGAGCTGGAGAAACTGATTTATCCCGTCGGCTTCTACCGCGACAAGGCGCGTCACCTGAAGGCGCTCCCCGACGTCTTGCGCGACCGCTTCGGCGGAACAATCCCCGACACGGTGGAGGACCTCTGCGAGCTGCCGGGCGTAGGCCGCAAGACCGCCAACCTGGTGGTCGCTCTCGGCTTCGGCAAGCCGGCGATCTGCGTCGACGTCCACGTCCACCGCATCAGCAACCGTCTCGGCCTGGTCGCCACCCGCACCCCGTTCGAGACCGAGATGGCGCTGCGCCGCATCCTGCCGGTCCGCTACTGGCGCACGTGGAACTCCTATCTCGTCGCCTTCGGCCAGACCCGCTGCCGTCCGCTGCGCCCGCGCTGCAACGGCTGCCCGCTCGCCGCCTTTTGCCCTTCCTGCCGGACCTAGGTACAGGGTTCCGGCGCCTCTCAAAAATCAAGACCGTTGCCGCGCTTGCTTTTGTCGTTGCCGTCAAACACTCTGTAAACCGATGCCGAGACGGCTCGCGAGGGCGCCCGCCCTTCAGCCCCGAGGAGAATGCCGGACCCCGCGCTGTGCGAACGTCTTCGCGAGCCACAGGCTGGGTTTTGCATGAGCTTCCCTTTTCATCCGTTCGCCGCCGCCGCCAGGTCGCCGGCCTCGACCCGGTGGGCTGGGGACTCGAAGAGCGGCAGGGTCCGCCAGTCTTCGTCGTTGAGCTCGACCAGCTCGCCATTCGCGCGGCGGGCGAGCCGCAGCGCCAGGCCGCCGTCTTCCCCGACGGTCACGAGACGCTCGCCCAGGCAAGCCGTCACGGCGCGCTCCGCTGACCCCTCGCCGTCGGGGGTCAGCTCGACCAGGCAGGCCAGCCAGGCCGCCTGCGCCGGCGCGCGCCAGCCGGCGATCCGCTGACCGCCGATGTCCAGGGTCTCCGGCGTCAGATCGACGGCCTCCGCGCAGCCGCCGTCGAGCCGGAAGGTCCGCACATGCAGCGCGTGGCCGTAGGCGGCCGCCGCCAGCCGGCCCGGCCCCTCGCGACGGATCGCCCAGCCCTCGGTCAGCCCCAGGCAGGGGGGAAGCGTCCCATCGAGCGGCAGGGCGCCGGACGGCTGGCGCAGTTGCGTCAGCCGGTAGGCGGTCGGCGTGCGGGCGAACAGGCAGCGGGCTTTCGGTCAAAACGAGGTGTACGCCTCG
>CAYVKQ010000005.1:0-10404 GCA_964451945.1 uncultured Lentisphaerales bacterium | reverse complement strand
CGGCAGCGCGCGATGATCGCGCTGGCAGACGTAGCCGTTGATCGGGTTACGGGCGTCCGCCTGGAAGAAGGCGCAGGCGCGTTGTTCGGGGGACGTTCCGACCGCAGCCATGAGATGAATCTGCTGCGGGAAATAGTGGCCGCCGGTCATGGAGCCCAGCGCGGCATCGCGCACCTGCCAGGTCTGGAAGCGGAACGGCGCGATCCCCGCCCGGCCCGAGGCGCGGAACGGATACGCGCGGTTCCGGAACTCCTCCAGCACCGCGGCCGGAGGACGATATTCCTCGTCGCCCGCGTACTCCAGAAACTCGAAGGCGCCACCGCCCGGGTGGACGAACTGTCGGTAGTCCCGCGACGTGCCGACCACGCCCAGGCGCAGCACGGGGTGCGTCGCGGCGTGCTGCAGGGCGCAGAGATGGTTCAGCGTCAGAGAGATTTCTTTGCGCATGCGCCCGTCGCGCGTCGCGGCGAGGATGCCGAGCAGCCCTGCGTAGACGACCCCGTTGTAGGTCGGCGAGCAGAATTCGTCGATCCCGTAGGTCGAGACGTGGTTGAACCAGCGGATCCACTGCGCCTCGCCATCGCGCCTGAGGCGCTCGTCGTCGAGACAGCGGCCGAGCATCATCAGGGCCTGGATGTAGAGGATGAAGATGTTGCTGTAGGCTTTGAAGTCGCGGTGGACGTCGAACACCTCGTCGGCCCAGCGGCGGTCGACGGCCACGACCGCCTCCCGGACGGCTACGCGGAAACGGGCGGCGAGATCCGGGGGCAGTTTCGGCAGATGCCCGGCGTGGATCTCGGCCAGACGCGGCGCCATGAAGAGAACCGCGTTCAGATCCCGCCAGACTTCGGGCAGGGTGAAGGGAAACCGGCCGCGCTCCCATTCGGGCTCGTGCATTTGCGCGTCGAGCACTGCTCCGACGACGGTCGCGGCCCGTTCGCGGTCGCCGGGCGCGTCGCGGCGCAGCAGGAGCGCGGCATAGTCGAGGGATCCCTGCGCGACGCGGTGGCCCTGCCCCGCGCGGAGCAGGCCGGCGGCGGGGTCGAACGCGGCGTCCAGACGCGCCAATGCTTCATATCCGGCCGATTCGGTTTTCTTCATGGTTGCCATTGGCCACACTCACGGCGGGCGGCCGCGGCGAGTTTCACGCCGTTTCCTTTCCGCCGCGCCCTTTTCCCAGCGCCAGCAGGATGAGCGCGGCCAGGCAGACCTGGACACCGGCGGTGACGAGGAATGGAACGCGCAGGCCCGCGTGCAGGGCCAGCGTGCCGCCGATCGTCGGGCCGATATCCGTGCTGGCCGGCACCGAGCCGTATCCCTTGCGGGATCCGGTCACTTGGCGGCGTAAAACCAGATGGCGCCCGCGCGCCTGGGGAGCGCCACGGTAAAGCCGTTTCGCTGCACGACCGCCCCGGTCAGTTCCCGGGTCTCGCCGGTTTCCGGGTTCTCGAAGCGATACCGAACGTCCGGCACGAGCGACTCGGGATGCAGGACCAGGTTTTCCTCCGGCGCCGCGGGCAGGCGGATGGCCTGGATCAATCCCCGCCGCTCCTCGGGGCGGTCGAATTGCCGCGCCACCCACTGTCCCGGCGTGCGGTGGTACGGTGTGAGCGGATAGTAGTCTCCATACAGCAGCAGGTCGGACGCCCGGCGCCAGATGGCGATCATCTTTGCGGCCAGCGCGAAGTCGTAGTCGTCCCGCCGGATGTTTAGCGTCACGAACAGCATGGGCGCCATGGCGCAGTGGAACGAATAGCTGTCCAGCTGGCGATCCCATCGATCCCCCGCGGATGTGCCCACGTCCCAGGAAATCGTGGACTCCTTGAAGTAGGGAATCCACTCGTACAGCGCGCGGTGAAAGGCCAGCTTGACCGGGTGGTCCCCGTACCCGTGGTCGGTGTAGTGCAGCGGCACGGAGCGGCGCATGGTTTCCAGATCGTTGCGCCTCCCGCCGGATGCGCAGGAGTCGATCCACAGGCCGGGATTCCGCGCCAGCAGGTCATCCCAGTATTGCAGGTAGCCCTGGACATACAGGTTCTCGGTGATGCCCCGGCGATCGGCCGCTTCATGGGCCCGCCAGTATGGCAGCGGGTCGAAGTTGAAATCCTGCCGGTAGATCCTGATGCCATTGTCCCTGATCATCCGGCATACATGGCCGGTCAGCCATCGACGGCATTGGGGATTGCCCAGGTTCAAGAGGCGGTTGTCGTGCCGGTCGTTCTTCGCGATCTTGATCAGCCATTCCGGGTGTTCCTTATCGAGCGCCGAATCCGGGGTCACCCGTTCCGGCTCGAACCAGAGCAGCAAGTCCGCGCCCTTGTGCGCGGCATGGTCGGATACCGGTTTCAACCCGCGCGGGAATCGCTCGGGATCGGGCTTCCAGGTGCCGGTCAGCCACCAGCGGCGCTGATGGTCCTGATTGTAGCAGGGGTACCAGCCGGCATCGATCCACCAGACATCCGGATGAATGCCGTGCCGGTTGAATTTCCCGATATACCGGATCTGGTTTTCCTCGGTCGCCGCGGTGAACTCCTCGCCTTCGTCCGTGGCTGCGCAGGCGAGATGCGGCTGCATGGGCCGGCCGCCGGGTCTGGGCATGACATGGCTGAAATACCAGCGGCGCCAGAGGTTCCGCGAGCGGGTCCGGTCGCCGCGGTAGAACATCAGCACCGACAGGGGCGTCCGCGCCTCCTCGCCGGGCAGAAGCTTGAAATGCGTCAATTCCTGGCCGGCGGCGATGTGGACGGCATGGTTGTCGTCCCCGTGGAAACAGGCCGACCATTGTCCGGGCCAACCGACGATGATCTTCAGTCCGCGTCCGGCATTCTGCGATTCGAGGTCGTAGCAAGGCCAGGCGCGATTGGTCGGGCGGCCGCCCATCGGCGCAAACCGGTATTCCTCCCCATGCGCCAGCGAGACGCGAAACGGCTCGTACCCGTCGGGCTTGCAGTAGTCGCCCGTCCAGTAATTCAGGTAGGGGAACTGCACCAGGCGCGTGGTCACATCCAGCGACCGGATATTTTCGAGCAGGGGTGTCTTGCGCGTCGCTGTGTTCTTGAACCGCAACCCCCATTCCACCACCGGAAAGCGCGTGTATTCCCTGATCTCGCAGATCACAGCCAGCCCGGTCTTCGGATCGGTGCGGGTAATCCGGTGCAGGATGACGCCGTCCCGCTCCGGCCGGCGCTGTTTCTTCAACCGCCACGCCGGCAGAAGCGCCGCCGACGGTTTGCCGCCAAAGGTAAAACTGAACCCGGAGTTGATGGCCTGCGGTTCGCAGATGTCAGCGATCTTCCCGTTGGCCAGGGTGGCTTTCAGGTTGACCCAGTCCGCATGTGCCAGCGGGACCGGGCCCTTGACCTTCAGGGTGAACTGCCGGCACCCGGCGAGGCGCGCGTCCACGCGCGCCGGCGCGGCGGCGGCGTCCTGCGGCCCGCTCCGCCAGATTTCCCGGCCATCCACCTCGACGCTGAACACCAGAGGCTTGGCAAACTGGCGGGTATCGGGGCTATCGTTGACGCCGCAGAGGCCCGTCAGCCGCCGGGCACCGACCGGCAACTGGACGATGATTTCA
The DNA here is from genome assembly GCA_964451945.1 of uncultured Lentisphaerales bacterium. Taxonomy (GTDB): domain Bacteria; phylum Verrucomicrobiota; class Kiritimatiellia; order RFP12; family JAAYNR01; genus JAAYNR01. Next base: position 6,830 of record CAYVKQ010000005.1, on the reverse strand, counting down.
CTCTCGGCGTGGGTTCCGAAGCCGGTCGAGAACGTCTGCCCCGCCAGGCAGAGCGGGGTTTCGGCCACGGACATGCCTGTCTGGAGCTTGCCCCAGCCCTGGGAGACGCAGGTGATCTCCGTCTGGCCAGCGCCGGAATCTTCGGTTGCCGTTACCGCCGCGAGCATCGCTTCCAGGTGCAGGCGGGCGTCCCGCATTTCCTCGGGTTCAACGATGCTGGCATGGTTCAACGTGTCCACGATGTGTGTTTTCATTGATTTCCCTTCAGAGCCCGTGCATCTCCCAGGACGCGGCGCCTGACGACTGGCGTCGCGGAGCGATGTCCGCGGTTAGCCGTTCGACCGCCCACCACAAGCGCGTGGGCAAGCGAGGCTCATGCACCCCCCCCCGGTCGCCGCGCCCAAAACGAACGAGGCAAGTATCCCACATTTCAAAACGTTTGTCTACCCTATGAAACTAGTTGTAGATTATTGCAGTGCAATATGTTATGAAAATCGCGCATGTGTGTGCGGCGGGTGACGCCAACTCCCGCAGTTCCGGGTCCTTGCCCCGCACCTTGCGGGTCTGCTAATGTACCGCCATGTTTTCCTTACCTGAAAGCGAGCAGGCCAGCCTGACGAAAATCGAGCAGCAGATTTTCCTCCTCATCTTTCTCCTGGGGAATACCAATGAGCATACCCTTGCGCAAGTTCTCCGCCAACTACCGCAAGATGCAGGCCTCAGGCCGGTTACGATGAAGGAGAACGAAGTCGCCCGGATCCTCGGCGGGTTGAAACGCGCCGGCCTCGCGCATTCGTCAGCGTACGACCACGTCTCCCCAGCCCCGCTTTCCATCGCCTCGCAGCGCGCGCTCTTCGCCCTGCCGCAGACACAGGCCTGCAAGCTGGCCATCGAGAAAGCTCTGCAGAGTTCCCCCTACGGGTATCGCTTCTCGTGCCTTCAATTCTATCCGGGACAGGCGGCCAAGCCCTATTGTCTCGTCCACGAGGCGCTGCTGGCCAATGACGTGGCGCTGGCCGAGAAACTGCGGCGCGGCCTGCTGTCGCACACGAACGAACGCGACTGGATGGTGTTCTGCAGGCAACTTGCCGAGCCCATCGTGCGGGAGCCGTCGTCCGTCGCGCCGGCGGTCGTGTTGCTCCTATTTGAAAATCTGGCGGAGACCGCGCTCAGTCGCGGCCTTGCGGCCGGTCCGCTGACCGCCGTGATCTCCGCGCATGTCGAGCGTCTGAGCCCGTCCGCGTTCACGGCGAACAAGTTTCTCACGCTCTGCGCGTGGGCGGTGTGGACAGCGTCGCGCGACCTGCTCGCACGCCTGTCCGCCAAGGCTCGCGAACCGCTGCACCACGAGGCGCTGGCCGCGTGCGCCGCGCTGCTGGACGGCGACTGGCCGACCGCCGACAAGGCCTTCGGCAAGACGCTGAGACTGCTCCACGACGCCCCGTACGAAAGGGCCCTCGACGCCTGCGGCAACTTCTTCTTTCTGGCCGCGCTGACCATGATCCGCGCGAACCTCTCGCAGACCCGCGTGCGCGCGCTGCTCAAGAAACTGGACTCGTCCGGCGATTCCAGCAGCTACCTGAACCGCATGGGCGTCTCGCTCGCCGCGCTGAACGAGCTCGCCAACCAGGGCGCGCTCACCGCCTCGCCGCCGCCGCCGCGCAAGAAGCTCGCGCCGCTGGACGGCTTCGTCCGTTCGATCGAGTCGCTCTTTCTCGAGGAGGACGCCATCGACCCGTCGGTGCGCCAATGCTGCGGCGTCCTGCTCGCGGACGCCCATCGCGCGGGCTATGCGTTTCTGGCGGCCTCGCTGGCGCCTTGTGTCCGCCGCCTGTGCCCCGGCGACTTCTCAGCCGCCGAAACCTGCCGGCTCGTGGAGACCGCGAAGGCGGCCGCGCCGCTGTGGGCCGAGCCGCATGTGGTGACCGCCTGGGAACACGCGCTGAGCGCACTGGAGAGCCTGCTGCCCAAGGCGGCAGGCAGCGCGGACGCGGCCGGCGAGCCGTCGGCCGGGCACACGCATCGACTCGTCTGGAACGTGGGGTTCCGGGACAGGGACACCGATGATCTGGAGGTGCACGGACTCGAATGCCGCCTGCAGAAGCGGCTCAAAAACGGCCAGTGGAGCGTCGGCACGAGCCTGTCCCTCGACAAGATCAGCAGGGGGGAATACGACGCCCACCTCGACGAGGCCGACCGCGTCGTCAAGGAGTCCCTGGTCAAGCACCTCCCGCGGTATGGCTGCCACTTCTATTACGCCTTCGAAAACGCCTACCAGATCCTGCCCGCCCTCGTCGGCCACCCCCGCGTCTTCGCGCCGAAAACGGCGGATTTCGTGTATCTGCACCAGACCGAACTCATACCGGCCCGGATCGAGCGCGGCGAGCCGGCCATCGACCTTTCGGACGCAGCGGGGAAAGGCACCCGGATCCACGTTCCATGGCTGACCAAGGCCCGCTATCCCGAGTTGTCCGTCGCCTGCGAACGCCCGGGCGTCTACACTGTCTACGAAAAGAGCCGCACGCATCAGCGCATCGCCGACATCGTCGGCAAATACGGCACCGACGGTTGTCTCACGATTCCCGCCGAGGGGGCGGACGCGCTGAAGCGCCTGATCCCGCCGCTGGCGCAGGTGGTGGGTGTCAAAGGCGAGTTCGACACCGAGGCGGTCAACGCGCGCACAATCGCGGGCGGTGTGTGCCTCCACCTGCGCGCGCAGTTCGTCGGCGAGGTCATGCACTTCGACCTGAAGAACCAGCCGTCGCCCGAGTTGCCCTTCTTCGTCACGCCCGGCCACGGGGCGCGCAAGGTCCTCACGCGCCACGCGGGCGAAACCGTCGCCGTGGCACGCGATCTCGCGGCCGAGAAAGAGGCGTTCAACACGTTCAGCGAAGCCTGCCCCGGCCTCGACGCCTGGTCCGTTACGGAGACGCATTGGGAGGTCGAGGAGTTCCCGGACATCCTCGAAATCCTCAACGACGTCCACGCCCTCGCGGACCGGGTCAGCCTCGACTGGCCCGAGGGCGGCGAGATCTCCGTGGTGCGGCCGAGTCCCTCCGCCCCCTTCCGCCTCAGCGCCGAGGCGGGGGCCGATTTCTGGCTCCAGATCGGCGGCGACGTCGCGCTCGATGACGGCAAGGTGCTGCTCTTCACCGAGCTGCTGTCCAAGGTCGGCGACCGCGCGGGCGCGTTCATCCGCCTGAACGACCGCCAGTTCCTGCGCCTGACCCAGTCCCTGCTCCGCCAGATGGAGCTGCTGGCCCGCGTCGGCGAGACCTCGAAGAAGACACTCAGCGTCCCGCCCTCCGCCGTCGCGCTGCTGGACGCGCTCGCGGGCGGCAAGGAGTCGCTCGACTTCCCCGCGCTCGTGCGCGACCGCATCGCCGATTTCCGCCGCGCCTTCAAAACCGTCACGCCGGTCCCGCCCTCGCTGACCTGCGAGTTGCGTCCCTATCAGCGCGACGGCTTCGTCTGGCTCAACCGGCTCGCCGCCTGCGGCCTCGGCGCCTGCCTGGCGGACGACATGGGCCTCGGCAAGACCGTCCAGATCCTCGCCCTGCTCACGGCGCGCGCGTCCGAAGGCCCCTCGCTGGTCATCGCGCCGACCTCGGTCATCCGCAACTGGGCCGACGAGGCCGCGCGCTTCGCGCCGGCGCTGCGCCTCGCGCAACTGGCCGAGGCCGAAGACCGCGGCGGCCTCGTCGCCGGCGCGGGCGCCTTCGACGTGGTCGTCTGCAGCTACGGACTCCTGCCGTTCGAGGAGGATTTGCTGGCCGGCCGCCCGTGGAACGTCGTCGTGCTGGACGAGGCGCAGGCTGTCAAGAACCGCCTAGCCAAGCGCGCCAGGATCGTCAAGCGCTTCCAGGGCCGCGCGCGCGTCATCGCCACCGGCACTCCGGTCGAGAACAACCTGACCGAACTCTGGAGCCTCTTCGACTTCCTCAACCCCGGACTGCTCGGCACGCACGGCCAGTTCGAGCGCCGGTTCTGCAACGGCGACGGCACCGTCAGCCCGCTGCTGAAGCGGATGACCGCGCCTTTCCTCCTGCGCCGCCTGAAGTCCGCCGTGCTCGACGAACTGCCGCCCAAAACCGAGATCACGCTGTCCGTCACGCTCGACAGCGACGAGCGCGCGCTCTACGAGAGCTGCCGCCGCGAGGCCCTCGCCGCGCTGGAGGGCGTCGACGGCGAGACCAACCGCATCGCGATCCTCGCGCACCTCACCAAGCTGCGCCGCGCCTGCTGCCACCCGTCGCTGGCGATGCCCGGCTGCGGCATGCCCGGACAAAAGGTCGAGGCGCTGCTGGAACTAGTCGGGGACCTGCGCGCCAACGGACACCGCGCGCTGGTCTTCAGCCAGTTCGTGGATTTCCTCACGATCATCCGCAGCCGCCTCGACGCCGCCGGTGTCGGCTACCAGTACCTTGACGGCTCCACGCCGGTGGGCCGGCGCGCCGACGCGGTCTCGCGTTTCCAGCGCGGCGAGGGCGACCTCTTCCTGATCAGCCTCAAGGCGGGCGGCACGGGGCTGAACCTCACGGCCGCGAACTACGTGGTGCTGCTCGACCCGTGGTGGAACCCCGCCGTGGAGACGCAGGCGGCGGACCGCGCCCACCGCATCGGCCAGCGCAACCCCGTCACCATCTACCGCCTGGTCACGGCCGACACGGTCGAGGAGCGCGTCGTGGCCCTGCACGCCAAGAAACTGGCGCTGGCCGAGTCCCTCCTCGACGACACCGCCGACACGCGCCTCTCCGCCAACGATCTGCTGGCGCTGTTCAAATCGTGAGGGATCAGATGGCGGCGAGCGCGTCGCGGACGAACCGCTTGCGCAGGCGCGGCGCCGTTACCGGGATGTCGAACCACGCGCTGACCGGCGCGTCGAGCCCGACGCCGCGCATGTAGTTGTAGACCGCCCGGCGCAGCCCCTCCCCCAGCACCGCGTGATCGGGCGCCCCCGGTTCGTCGAAGGCGATCTCGTTGCGGGCGAAGCGGCGTCCCGGCGGCGGCCGCGCTTCGCGCAGCACCAGGCCGAACCGCTCCGCCTCGGCCGCCAGCGGGCTGTGCGCCGTCAGCGCGAAGCGGTGCCAGTAGGCCGATTGCAGCACCCCCGCGGTAAAGAGCTGCCGCACGAACTCCAGCGCCTCCGCCGTCTCGCGCGCCGTCTGCGTCGGGAATCCGTACATCAGGTAGGCGTGCGTCAGGATGCCCGCGGCGGCGAACGAACCGCAGGCGCGCGCCGCTCCCTCCAGCGTGATCCCCTTCTCCATCAGCGCCAACAGCCGCTCCTGCGCGCACTCGAGCCCCCCGGTCACCGCGACGCAGCCCGACGCCGCGAGCCGGGCGGCGAGGGCGGGCGTGAAGGCGCGCTCGAAGCGCACATTCCCCCACCAGCTCACCGCCAGCCCGCGCCGCAGAATCTCCTCCGCCATCCGCCGCAGCAGCGCGGGCGGCAGCGCCTCGTCGGTGAAATGGAATCCCGTGCGCCCCGTCTCCGCGCACAACCGTTCCAGCGTGTCGACGACCGCCACCGCCGACGGCTGCGCGAAGCGGCCGATGGCGCCGAGCGCGAGATCGCAGAAGCGGCAGCGGTGCCAGTGGCAGCCGTGCGTCAGCGGCAGTTTGATCCAGGCGCCGTCGCTCCAGATGCGGTGCATCGGGTTGGGCGACTCCACGACCGCGGGATAGGCGTCAAACGCGACTCCCGCATAGTCGGGACACCCCGGCGGCGCGGGCGCGGCGGCGGGCGCGGGCGCCGTGAACACAACCTTGCCCGCGCGCCGGGAAAACGCATTGGAGGGCTTTTCACCGCACGCGATCCGCGCGAGCGGCTCCTCGCCATCGTCGAGGCACACGTAGTCGAACACGTCGAAGACACGCGGGTCGTCCAGTTCGCGCAGTTCGGTGTTCACATAGCCGCCGCCCAGCGCCAGCGTCACGGCGGGCGCGAGCCGGCGGATCTGGCGCGCGATGCGGAAGGTGCCGTAGACCGTGCCGGGAAACGGCGCGGTGATCCCCACCACGCGTGGCCGGTGGCGCGCCAGAGCCTCGCGGGCAAGGGTATCGATCATGCCGCCGATCAGCGAGGTGTCGTCCGCCGCCGCACGCAGCAGCGGCGCGGCCTCCGGCAGCGCGCCGGCCAGATGATCGGCATAGCGGGCAAAGCCGAACCAGGGGTCGAGTCCCTCGCGGATGGCATCGGCGAGATCGTCCAGATAGAGTCCGGCCACATATTTCGCAACGTCGTCGCGGGCCTCCGGCGGCATCCCGCCGCCCCCCCCGCCCGCCGCCGTTTCCAGTGCGGCAAAGCGGGGGCCCTCCGGCAAAAAGGCGCGGCCGGCGATGCGGCAGGCGAGCGTGCTGTCGCGCCCCTGGAGAAAGCGGATCACCAGTCCGGCCGTCGCGCGGTAGGTCTCGGCGTGGCGCAGGAAATGGGCGACGCTCGCCGTCGGCCGGCGCAGGCGGCGGCGCGCGACCGCCGCCGCCACCCGTGCCACGCCGTCGGACGAAAACAGCCGCAGCACCAGCGCCAGCGAGAGATCCTCCTGCACCGCCCGCAAGCCGGCGCGGCGGAGATGGCCGCAGAGGCAGGCGGCCGCCGGGTAGGGGGCGTTCATCTGCACCAGCGGCGGCGTGATCAGCAGCACGTCAGTCGCAACACCTTTTTTCACCCGAAACATCCATTCTTAGAGTTGACACCGCCGGTCGGCTCTGTCATCATGTGCCCCGCTTCAAAAGCATCCGGTGGGGTACCGAAGTGGTCAACCGGGGCAGACTGTAAATCTGCTGGCTTATGCCTTCCTAGGTCCGAATCCTAGCCCCACCACCAT
>CAYVKQ010000004.1:0-24400 GCA_964451945.1 uncultured Lentisphaerales bacterium | reverse complement strand
GTCGATCCGCCGCCACGTCCCAGCGGATGCCTCCCTCTGGTTGTAACGTCCACCTTTTCAAGCGCATTCTACCCTCGATTCCGCCAACGGCGGCGGTGAACCTCGCCACGCTTCGCGGCGTAGTGTTCCACCGCTTTGTCTTGTCGCTACCGACCCCGGCCGACTTCAGGCGGTTGCCGGCTTGCCGCCGCCGGCGGGGCGGGTCCAGACGAAGAGCGAGAGGTTCGCCTCGTCGGCGAGTTTCGCCAGCGTCACCAGGAACGGCTTCTCCAGCGTTTCGTCGCGGTCCCAGGCGAGAACCAGCGTACGGCGGGCGCGGGCGCCGGAGCGGCGGCGCTCGTGCAGAATGTCGACGAAGTCTTCGAGCATCGCGCGGCAGGGGGCGTCGCCGGCGGCCGTCACGACATAGCGGCTGAACCAGGCGGCGTCGAAGGCGAACTCGCTCCCCGTCGGCTGTCCCGGGGCGCCGTAGCGGAGGAGCGGTACGCGAAGGAGCGGCAGGCCGATGAGCACCAGCCGCGGCAGCGAGGCGCGCCCCTCCCAGATCGGCTTCTGGCCGAAGTAGACCACGTTCTCCCCTTTGCGCACGGCGCGTTCGAGGAAGGGCTCGGGGCGCCAGCGCTTGCCGACGTCGGGACGGATCATCAGCGCCCGCGACTTGGCGGACAGGCTGTCGATCAGCGCCCCCGAGAGCGGCAGCGCCAGCCGCGTGCTACGCACGGAATTGAAGGCCGTGACATAGTCGTAGAGAATCGCCAGCACGATCAGCAGCGTCAGCGCGCGGATTATCAGGCGGTTGCCGCGCTCGATCTGGCGGACGAGGCTGAGCTGGTCGCCCTTCATGTAGATGACCGCCTCCCCGCCCGCCGCGGGGTCGGCCGCCGTGCCGTCGGCGGCGGCGGCTCCGGCGACCGCGTTGGTCAACACCCCGCCGCCGCGCGCCTTGGGTCCGCCCTCGCGCCAGGCGGGGACGGCCGGAGCGGTGCGGGTCACGCCGCCCTCGACGCGGTCTTCGGGATCGTCCTCGGCGAAGCGTACGACGGTGGCGAGCCCTTCCTGCGGCGCGCGGGAGGCCAGCGCAGCGTTGATCTCGTCGGTGCGGTCGAGCCGGATGGACGCGAACCAGGTGTCCAGATTCCTGCGGGCGCAGAAGGCCGCCGCCACCACCAGCGCCAGGGCGAGCAGGTAGGCTTTGGGGCGGGCGCGGATGAAGCTCCCGAACAACAGGACGACCAGGGCCGCGACCCAGACGATCAGCGCCCGGACGCCCCACGCCCCCATGACTGGCACAAGCTTGTCGATCATTTGCGGTACTTCCGCGTCAGTTCGAGATAGTTCGAGAACGAGTAGTAGATGATGTTGATTCCCAACTCCATCGCCCCTTCGGCCTTCTTGGGTTCGAGTCCGCCCCGGTCGTTCTTCCAGGCGTCGTTGACATCGCCGGGATGGTAGAAGACGGCCCAGCGCCCCTTGTACTTGATCCCCATGGCGTCATAGCCGCCGTGGTGCCACAGCGGCGGCGCGCCGTTGGCGAAGGTGTAGGGGATCTGGAAGATGACGTCGTCGTCGGAGACGGTCAGCAGGGACTCGCCCGGAAAGACGCGGCGGATGAAGCTGCGGAAACTGTGGTTCCAGCGGGGGCTGCCGCAGTCGGCGAAGAGCATGCCGCCGCCCATCAGGTACTCGCGCAGGATCTTTACGTCGCTGTCGGCGACGCGGATGTCGTAGTCGCCGGTCATGTAGACGAACGGCGGCGCGAACCCCTTGGGGTACTTGGCCAGCGCGGCGATCGGGTGGCTCTCGGACTGCGCAGCGGTGCGGAACTTGGTGACCTTGCGGAACATGTCGAGAAAGTTCATGTCGGCGCGGGAAACCGCGTCCATGCCGTCGTCCCAGCCGGAGCCGTCGTACTTCAGGCGGATGAAGCGGACCACCGCGTCGTCCATGCCGTCGGGCCAGCCGCCGCCCGTGCCGCCGCCCGCGCCCATGGCGCCGACGCGGTTCGGGTCGGCCGCATAGGTGACGCGCGACTCCTGGTCAACCTCCTCCGCGATTTTGGAGTCGTCGAGGGTGGGGATGTTGAACAGGATGGCAGAATTGGGATTGACCAGGATCCGCTTCTTCTTTTTCTTCACCTTCACGATCTTGGGGGCGGTGACCGTGGGCGTGCCGCTCCCCTTGGGGACGCCGTAGGGGTTGATGCGGGTGCAGCCGTCGAGGGTGAGCAGCCAGGGGAGGATCAGGACGACGAACAGGTGGACGCCGACGCTCGACCACACGCTCTTGCGGAAGCGCGGGTCGCGGCCGTGGGTGCGGAGGTTCTCCAGGAAGCGGTCGCCGGTGGCGGGTTCGGACGGACCGCCGCCGCCCAGCCAGTCGTCGATCGCGGCGCGGCGCCACGCGAGGATGTAGAGATAGGCGACTCCGAGCGAGACGGCGATCACGGGCCAGAGGAGCCGCCAGCGGAGGAGGAAGATGGTGTAGGCGTTGAACGGCTCGCCGTCCGCGCCGCCGAGGCTCAGTTCGCGCGCGATGAGCAGGTGGGTCGCGCGCACCGCCACGACGCCGCACATCCACGCCGTGGCGTAGAAGAGGAGGCATGTCTTGCGAAAGAGGCCGAGCGTGGTGGCGCTGCGGATGAAGAGGGCGACAAACGCCATGACCGCGAGGGCGGCCGCCGAGAGTCCGGCGACCCCCGCCGTGAAACGGATCAACAGATCGACCCCCTCTTCGGCGAAGACCCGCGCAATCGCGGGGTGCCGGTCGCACCACACCAGGTAGGCCCGCGGCAGCACGAGCGCGAAACGGGTGCACACGCCCGCCGCCATGCCCATGAGGAGGCACAGGATCGGCGGCCAGGAAAATTGGAGACGTTTGTCCATGGTGCGGCTGTCGGCGGGAATCGCGCGCTGGCGGTCCGCGCCGGGAGGGCTCAACGGATGCCGGTGTCCTCGATCGAGATGCCGAGATCGTTGCCGAGCTTCGGCATCTCTTCGGGTTTGGCGACCTCGGTGACCCGCTGGGCGGTCGGCGTGTTGGTGCGTTCGGCGGGGATGGCGCCGGGAGCGGCCGCCGCATTGGTGGCCGCCGGCGCGTTGACGTCGCGCACCACGGCGGCGGCGTTGGTCAGCCCCGCCAGTGCCGGGGCGGCCGCGGCCGCGGCCTCCTTGGCCAGGCGCTGCTGTTCGGCCAGCGCGGCGGCCTTGCGCTGCGCCGCCCCTTCGGGGTCGATCCAGCGGTCGCGGATGGTATTGAGCGAGCAGCCGCCGATCAGCACCACGTGCGCGGCGAGCGCGACAACGATCCAGAAGGCGATGCGCCTGCCGGAGAAGATCGTCAGCAGACGGTCCAGATTCTGCGTGGTCGGATTCTTGTTTTGTGTCATCGCTTCACCCTTTCCCGATCAGTTTTCGGCGCGCTTCTCGCCCACCGCCACCAGCATCCCGCCGGCGCGCGTGATGGCTTCGAGCACCGGTTCAAAGACGGTCTTGGCGACGCTGCGGTCGCACTTGAACAGCACCATCCGCTCCTCGTCGGTCGTCTTTCCCTCCACCGCCGACTCGACGATCGCCTCCACCGCCATCCCGCTGGAGACCGGTTTGCCGTTGACGTGGATGTCGTTGTTCTCGTCGATCACCACCGACAGCGGCGCGTTCTTGACCGAATCGATGTCGTCGGCAAGCGGCGGCGCCACCTTGATGCCCGATTCCTTGACGAAGTTGCTGCACACCATGAAAAAGATGATGAGAAGAAAGGCGATGTCGCCCATGCTGGTGGTCGGCACCGAGATTGCCTTCTTCCGCCTGCGGTGGAGTTTCATCTCATTCCTCCTCCGTCAGGATGCCGATCACCCCGTGGGCGGCGGTGATGGCGGCCATGACCTCGTAGTAGGTCTGGTAGGCGGTGTCGGGCGCGGCGTCGAGCAGCACCACGCGGCGGTCCTCGGCCCGTTCCAGCAGGCGCAGCAGCGCCAGCTTCTTGCGGAGTTCATCCAGCGTCGACTCCTGCTCGTTGTACAGGATGCGTCCGCCCTTCAACCCGACGGTCGGCGTCTTGTCGTCGGCTTTCTGGACCTGCTGGTTGCGCTCGCCCGAGGGGAGGTCGGTGCGGAACCCGGCGATCTTCTGGATCGAGGTGGCCAGGATGAAGAAGATGATCAGCAAAAACGCGATATCCGACAGCGAATCGGTCGGAACCGTGCTCTCCTGCTTCTCTTTCTTGAAGGGTTCGAACGGCATGGCGCGCGTGGCTCCGCCCTCACGCGGTCGCGGCGGCGGCGTGATGGGTCAATGAGATGTGGTCCAGGATTTCGGAGCCGGCCTCGGCGATCTGGATCTCGATGTCCTCCGAGCGGCTGGTGAAGTAGTGGTGCGGGATGACCGCCATCATGGCGATGAGCAGGCCGGCGGCGGTGGTGATCAGCGCTTCGGCGATGCCGGCGGCGACCACGCCGCCCTCCATGGCGCCGGCGGAGGCGATGGCGTTGAACGATTTGATCATGCCGGTCACAGTTCCGGTCATGCCGAAGAGCGGCGCCGAGGTGCCGATGAACGAGAGAATGTTCATCCGCTTTTCGACGGTGTTGATTGCCAGGCGCGCGTAGTCGGTCATCGCGTCCTGCACGATCGCGCGCAGGGTTTCGGCGTTGCCGGTGACCGCCTTGTGCTTGAGGTACGCCTGCAGGCCCGAGGCCATGACCGCCGAGACGGGGCCGGGGGTCGTCAGGCAGGCGGCCAGCGCCTCGTCGTATTTGGACTCCAGCATCTGGTTCTGCACCTTGGTGCGGAGCGACCGGACGTCCACGCGGCCGTTCGCGCGGAAGGCCGCCGCGCGGTCGAGCGCCACGGCGATCGCCAGCACGCTTTCGATCATCAGGATGATCATCAAGGGTCCGCCCGCAATAATCGTATCCAACATAACCTAACCCCTTCCTAGTTGCGCCAACGCCCGCGCCGCCTCCAGCGGCGGCAGGGCGACTGCCCGCACCGGCACGCTGGCCGGTGCAAAAACCAATTCTCCGGTGACCGTGTTGTACTGCGTCTGCCGCAGTTCCGTCAAGGGGATGCGCCGGCAGAGCGGCCGCGGCCCGGTGGCGAAGAGCAGCAGCGCCGTCGGCGTGAACGCCAGGCAGACGCGCCGTTTGCCGAACCAGCTCCCGGTATCGGCGGCGCTGCCCGTCGGCATCACCGCCAGGACCGCCTCGCCCCCGGCGTCGCGCCGCAGCAGGGCGGCGCGCCGCTTGCCGAGCAGGCGCACGGCCTCGTCGGCCGCGAGCGGCTGCGCGGCCGGCGGCGGCAGGGCGTCGGGAATGCGGCGGTGCGGCGTCACCGGTTACTCCTTCATCTCCATTTCCTCGATCCGGGCCAGCTCGGGCTCGGTCAGGCGGCCGCGCGCGTACTTCGCCCACACGCTTTCGGGATAGTCCCAGGTGAGCCGCTTGAGCATGCGGTAGGCGTCGGTGAAATTCTTCATGCGGAGGAAGCTGTCGCCGCACCAATACATCGACTGCGCGACCAGTTCGGGCGGAACCTTCTTGTCGGCGATGATCGCCTCGTAGACCGTGACCGCCTTCTTCAGCTCCTGGCCGCGGAGCCAGTTCTCGGCGGAGAGGACCCGGGTCTTGGCGGCGAGCGTGTGCTCGGGGAAGCGTTCGGCGAGGCGCGAGAACACCTGCGCGGCCGTGCGGTAGAACTCGTTGGCCTGCATCCGGATCTTCTCCTTCTGCACCAGGTCGGTCTCGGCGCCGAGGCGCTCTTCGATCTCCTTGCCCTTGGTCATGAAATACTGACCTAGGCGGGCGATCGTCTCGGCGACCAGCTCGTTCTCCGGGTAGCGGTAGGAGAGCTTGACGTACTCCTCGCACGCCGCGTCGATTTCGCCCATCCGTTCGAAGACGAGCGCCTTCTTGAACTGCGACTTCGGCGCGTACTCGCTGTCGGGGTAGCCGGCGATCAGGTCGCTGAAGCGGGTGATCGCCTCGACGAAGAGCTTCTTGCGCAGATCCTCGTTCTCCGTCTGCTCCGCCTCCTCGAAGGCGAGGTTGGCGAGCAGGTAGTCGGCCTGCACGCGGGCGTCGGTCTTGGGATAGTCGCGGATCGCCTCCTCGAGCAGCTTCTTCCCCTGGGCGATGCCGCGGCGGGCGACTTCTTCCTCCTTCAGCGCCCGGTGCTTCTTGGCCATTTCAAAGTAGGCCTCGGCCATGGTGAACTGCGTCTGCACGGCGATCTCGGTGTCCTGGAACCGTTTGGTGAAGGGCAGCACTTCGCCGTCGGCGCCCTTGCGCACGGCCACCTGGCACTCCACGACGATCCCTTCGCGCGGCGCGTACTTGAGCGACACGGCGGCGCCGTAGGGGACGGCGAGCGCGTCGGACGCGGGGGTTTCGTTCTTCACCCCCTCGTAGACCAGCTGGACGTTGCCCTTGAAGACGCCGGTGTATTCGAAGGTCTCGGTCAGCTCCACCGGCTTGGCGTCCGCGGGGGCGCTGTTCACCAGGAGGGAGAGGGAGATCCTGTCCTTGTCGCCGCTCTTGTCGGCCATGGGATCGATCACGCGCAGGTAGAGGCGCTCGCCGACATGGAAGGCGTCGACGGTCTTCTGATAGCGCTGGTCCATCACGTCGAGCATGGTGTCGGCGGTGAAGGAGACATCCTGGACCTGCCACTGCGGCGGCTCCTTGGGGCCGGCGGTGTTGACCGCGATGCGGACCGTGTCGTCGGGCCGGACGTGGAGCGGCGGCAGCTTGTACAAGCGGCGGATCGAGCGCGGGTCGCCCTTGTCGGTGAGGCAGGCGACCGGCACCACGTGGACGTTCTCGTCATCGATGCGGTACTGGCGCTCATCGACTTCGGTGGAGGTGTCCATATCGGCCAGGCCGCCAAGGACCGTCGGGATGACAAACGAGAAGCGTCCGTCCTCCAGCGGATCCATGGCGAACGGGTTGCCGACGAGGCTGATCTTCTCGTAGCCTTCGGGCGCCTTCGGCATCCGCAGGTCGACGATCCCCATGCGGTAGCGGATGGTCCCCGGCAGCGACGGGTCGAACGGCGCCGTTTCGGCGACGCCGGCCTGCTTGCGCGCGGCGGAGGTCTGGACGACCAATTCGGCCTCGCTCAGCGGCGAGATCGCCAGCGAGGGATGGCGCAGTTCGACAATCAGCGGCGCGCCGAGCAGCGTCACGGGGGGGGTGTCGGGTTTCGGTTTCACCGGGCGGACGGCATTGAGGGTGCGGGTGATCGGCACCACTTCACCCGTCGCCACGGCGGGCATCCGCGCGGCGACAGCCGCCAGTTCGTTGGAGGCGAGCAGGCGCGAGTCGTAGGTGAAGACGCGCAGCTCGGGGGGGGTGGGCGCCGCCTGTTCGAGGGTGTAGCTGCGGTCCCACGGGATGCCGTAGTCGGTATTCTTCTCGTCGCGGTAGACGATCTGGATGTCGTCGCCCGAGGCGACCGTTATTTCGGTGGGCCGCTTCGGCTCGCCGGCCACCGGGAAGATGCGGCTGGCGAACATGCCGGCGTGCTTGTCGGTTTCCACCGCCTTCACCTCGATCTGCTTGCCGGCGGTCGTCCGCACATGGAAGACGACACTGTCGTTCTCCTCGGTCTCGTCGGCGTCGGGGTCCTGGACAAACACGGTCACCGGTTCACCCGCCTGGTAGCGCCGCATCGGCACGAAGAGCGGACGGCGCACGTTGTCGTAGGGGTCGACCACCGTTTCGACGAAGTAGGCGCCGACCTCGGCGTTGTAGAAGGTCGCGCTCAGGAAGGTTTCGGTGTTCTGGCGCTCGCGGGTGATCACGGAGGGGTCTTCGTAGGCGATCGTGACGCGGTCGCCTGGGACGATCTCGAGGATCTGGTTGTTGCGCAGGGCGAGCACATCCTCGGCCGCCGGCAGGAGGACCTTGCCGTCTGCGCCGGTGAGGCCGATCTTGCGGATGGCGGGCGCGTCCGATTCGAAATCACAGATGCCGAAGCGGACCAGGCGCGCGGTGGTGTTGGAGGCGAAGGCGATCGCGAATTTCGTGCCGGCCTCGTTCGGGGTCAGTTTGGCGGGCGTGAATCCGGCGGGGGGCGTCTCCTTGTCCCACTCGGCCGCGGTGAAGGCGGTTTCGGGGACGCGGGCCATGTAGGGATCCTCCGCGATGTCCCACAGCAGCTCGTACGCCGCCTGCGTGTTCAGGTGGACGGCCGCGTAGAGGTCGAGCGTGTGGTAGCCCTTGGCGAGCGAAACGGGGTGCTCGAGCGGCGAGGGGCCTTCGGCGCCGTCGATGGCCAGGATGTATTTCACATTCTGCAGCCGGTTCTTGGGATCGAGGCGGAACGTCCGCTTGCGGCGTTCGGGCACGTAGAAGGTCCCCTGTACATGGGCCAGCACCCAGGCGGTCCGACCCATCTGCAGCTCTTTCTCCGCGGTGCGGATCGTCTGGCGCAGATCGGCGGAGGTTTTGCCTTCGGCGACCACCATCGGCGCATCCTGGACGACATGTCCGTAGGCGAAATACTCCTTGAACATCTTCAGGTTCGCCGGCGCCGCGTTGCGCCCGCCGTAGCGAACCATGCGGATGCGCAGCGCCGCGTCCCACGCCGGCATGTCGGCGGGCCATGTCGCCACAGTGGTGTAGTCGCTGCCGTTCATCGAGGTCTGCACCGCGAACCGTTTGATCGCGCGGCCGGTGACGTCGGCCAGCAGCGAGAGCGAGCCGAGGGTGAGGTTGTTGTTGAGGTCGACGGTGAAGAGCTTGTTGCGGTTCTTGTCCCCCAGCGCCACCCACGGCGGCAGGTTCGGGTCGGCGGCGATGACGTAGTTGGCCTGACGCCCCTCCTCGGTGTCGGATGCGAAGGCGGTGGCGGAGGCCGACGCGGTGGGCAGGCGCCCCTCGAAAACGCCGGAATGGGTTTCCGTCTCCTCGATTTCAAACCGTTGCACGGCGTCGCCGCTGCTGCTGGAGGCGCGGATGACCACCTTGTCCTTCTGCGGCGTTCCGCTGCGGTCGGGATCGACGACGCGGACGTAGATGGGGTTGCCGGGCTTGACCTCGTTGGCGGCGCGGACGGTGCTGAGCGGCGCGTTGCGCTCCTCTTCGATCCGCTCGCGCTGGCGGATCATTTGCTCGAGCGCCTTCTCCTCCAGCTCCTCGCGCGAAAGGATGCGTCCCGAGGAGGCGTAGAGCTCGGGATCGGTGATGACCTCGACGGTGACGGTCTCGACGGCGCCGATGCCGGCGGCCTTGCGGAAACGCTCGGAGAACCCGTAGTGGACCTTGTCGCGGCCGAGGACCTGCAGCAGCCGGTCGCCCTTCTTGGTGGGGGCGAGCGCCGTGGCGATTTCGCCGCGGAACTTGGTCTTGGAGTCGCCGAACGGCAGGAGCATGAAGACCTCCTCGTCGCCCGAGTCGGTCCAGACGCGGATCTCGATGTCGGTCGTCTTGCCCACGACGGCGAGGGTGCGGTCCTCGAGGCCGACCCGCAGGGGGCGGCCGGGGATGAGCGTCTGCTGGTCGGCGGAGAGGCCGATCTTCAGCTCGGTCGCCTCGACCAGTTTCTTGGTGCGGACGTTCAGCTCGCCCTCCAGCAGTCCCGCCTGCGGATGGCTGGGGGCGATGGCGAAGACGCGGTTGATCGCGTCGCGGGCGCCGGCGTAGTCCTCCTGGTCGAATTTCAGCAGCGCCATCTGGTAGCGCGCCTCGGCCTGGATGGCGGTGTCGCGCTGGCGGTCGAGCTTGTCGAGCCGTTCGTAGGCGGCGTCGTAGTGGCGCGTCAGGCGGTCGACCTCGGCGATCTTCAACTCGGCGCGCTTGGCGCCGAAGGTGCCGGCGAATTCGCGCGCCACGGCAACGCGCTCGTACTGGGCGCGGGCGCGCGGGTATTCCTGGCGGGCGAAGGCGATGTCGGCGTAGGCGATCAGCATCTGCGTCCGGGTTTCGGGGTCGAAGCCCTGCGGGGCGGCGTCGATCCACTGGATGAGCGTGCGGGCCAGTTCGTCGGCCTGGTCGAACTGCCCCATCGTCGTGCGGCGCTCGACCAGCCAGATGGTGAAGCCGAGGTCGAGGTCCTTGTACTCGGAGAGGGCGAGCTGCGGCGCCTGCAGGTAGTGTTCCCAGGCGCTGTCGAGTCGGCCGGCGTGGAAGAGCGCCTGCGCGGCGAGGATCGGGTAGCGGCGGTCGGAACGCTCGACCAGCAGGCCGCCGCCCGCTTCGGCCTGGGACTTCGTCCGCAGGGCGGTCAGGGAGTTGCGGATGTCTTCGGGGAGCCGGTCGCCCGCCACCTCGAGACCGGTGACGCTGTAGGTGGCGGCGGCAATCGCCGCGCCGCTCTCCATGAGCTTGGAGGTGAAGTCGGAGAGCAGCAGCATCGTCTCGCGGCGGTTCTGCTCGTAGGCGACGCGCCACATTTCCGGGATCAGCGGCAGCAGCTCGCCGAAACGGCCGCGCGCGGCGAAGCCGCTGTGGATCAGGGTCATCAGGCGCTCCTCGGTGCCGTTCCACCCGGTCCAGCGGCAGTAGCGGAAGCACTCGGCCAGCGCGGCGAGTTCCGCGTCGGTGAGCGGGGTGGTGCCGTCGATCGACAGGTTGTTGAGCTGCGGCAGCGTCGGCAGGCCGATGGCGTAGGGCATCGCCTTGGCGCGCGCCGTGTAGTCGCGCACCCGGTCGAAGAAGGCCTTGCGGCCCTCGGGGGTGTCGGCCGACATCTGGGTGATCGCGACCGCGCCGGAGGCGGGGCGGTCGAAGCGGGTTTTACCGTAGGCCGCCTGGATCTTGTCCAGGTAGGCGCCGACGAGCGGGGCGTCGGCGTTGAGCACGCGCCACGAGAGGGCGTTGAACTGGTCGCGCGAGTAGACGGCGGGCGCCGCCGGCGTGCCGACGAAGGTGTAGGAAATGTCGGCGGTGAAGCGCTCCGCCAGGGCATTGGCCACCTTTTTCAGACGGTCGTGGCCGTAGTTCCAATAGGCGTCGTCGACCTTGCCGGTGCGCCTGATCTCGTCCACCATGCGGTCGTCGAACCAGGTTTCGACCGGGTACTTCTCGCGCAGCGACGGAAATTCGTTGCGGATGAGGGCCATGGCGCTGCAGGTCGGCCCGGGGTGCCACAGGCTGACGTTCTGTTTGGTGAAGATGTCGCGCTCGATGAGCGCGCTGACCAGCGCCTGCGCCTGCTCGCTCTCCTGTTTGACCACGCCGCGGTACCAGGTGAACAGCTCGCCGTCCCACTGGTCCTTGGCGGTGCGGGCCTCGATCGCCTTGGCCAGCACGTCGGCGATCTGATCGCGCAGGGCGTCGTCCTCCTTGCTGGGGCGCAGGGTCCAGTCGAACCGCCAGCCGGCGCGGGCGGAGAACTGGCGCACGCATTCGCGGGCGCCGCGCACGGAGGCGGGCGTGCCCAGCCGCAGCCCGATCTGGTCGGCGAGCGTGGCGACCTGCGCCTCTTCGCAGGCGAGCTTGGCGTCGCGCGGGGTCATCAGGAAGCCGAGCAGCGCCTCGCCGAACGGCGTCTTGTTCTTCTGGTACTCGCGGATCGGCGCGTAGAGCGCCTTGGCGGCGGTGGCGGTGGCGGCGGCGTCGCCCGCTTCCTGCGCCTTGATGGCGGCCGCGAGGTCGCGGCACTGCGGGTTGGGCGCCTTGGCCGGGTCGGGATCGGTCTCGACCGCCTGCTTGAACGCCTCCTCGATCTTGGCGATCTGCGCGACGACCGCCTCCAGGTCCTTGCGCGCTTTGACCGACGCCTCGTCGGTTTTGCCGGCCAGTCCGTCGAACTGGCGGCGCGTCTCCTGCGCCCAGCGGCGGAACTCGGTAAGCGCCGGCTCGAACACTTTTTCGCGTTTCTCGCCGACGAACGGCACCCACGCCAGCTTGCCGAGGAGGGCGACGTAGCGGTCGCGCCGGGCGGCGTCCTGACTGCAGTAGCCCCAGACGCTGCGGAGCAGGAAACTGACCGACTTGGGCGAGAAGGGCGTGGCCACGCTGCTGCAGAACGGACCGTCCATGAACGCCAGTTGCGCATCGTAGACGAATGCGTCGCGCTCCCCGCCGCTCAACCCGCGCAGATTGGCGCGCGCCGGGATGATCTGGTTGACGACCAGGTCCGGGAACGTCTCGGCGTTGCCGCGGCCGCGGTCGGCGAACGGCATGCTCCAGGCCGACTGGGTCAGCAGGTGCTGCACCGAGCCGTTCACGTCGCCGGCCGCCGCAAGGGCGGTGATGACGGCGGCGGCGTCGAAGGTGGCGCCGGCCAGAAACGCGGCCTGCGCCTTGTAGAGCGGCGCGTTGGTCGTCTGCGTGACCCACGGCAGCCGGTAGATCCCCGCCGCCTTGGTGAACGCCTGCGGATGCTTGCCGCCCAGGGTGATCCACTGCTCGGGGGTGGCCAGGCGGGCGGGCATCGCCCACCAATCCCAGTTCAGGAAGCGGACCTGCTCCGCTTCGGGGAGCTTGCCGAAGGCGTAGGAGAAGAAGAAGTCGCGCTTCTTGTCGGCCATCGTGTTCCACACCGACTCGTCGGGACGGTCGGGACCGCCGCCGAAGGCCGCCATGATCTGGCGCAGGGATGCCTCGGTCGGCGCCTGGTCGAGATAGGCTTTGGCCGAGGCGAGCACCGGCTCGAACTCGCGCGCGAGGGCAGCCGCCTCCTTGCCGGCGCGGGCCGCGTGGAAGGCGAGGTTGTCGATGAAGAAGCCGAGCCGGGCCGCGCGGACGGCGTCTTCGCGGATCAGCGGGATGATGGACCGCCCCGGCAGGATGGCGTCCGTGTTTTCGGGGATGACCGAACCGAGGCGCTCGATGAGCCGGTCCAGATGGTGCCAGTAGGCGTAGCGCTCCTGCTCGAGCGGGAGCTTTTCGGCAAAGATGGAGGCGAGGCGCTTGGCCATCGCGCCGGTGGCGCGGCGGTCCCAGCACCGCTCGAGGAACCAGCTGTCATACTGCCTGGCCTGCGGCGCCTGCCGGTACTTGTCTCCGTAGTCGGCATTGGCCGCGAAGGCGTCGTCGACCTGCTTGGTATAGTCGGTCAGCAGGCAGAACAGCTCGGCGGCGGCCTGGGAGGATTCGGCGGAGACCGGCACGTTGCGGAAGTACTGCCGGTAGCGCGAGGCGGCCAGGCGGTAGTCGCCGGTGAGCATGGCGTTCTGCGCCGCCAGGCGCAGAACCGTCGGCGCCGGATTCGGGTGGCGCGAGAGGAAGCTGCGTGCGATGCCCGAAACGGGGTGCGGCCGGCCGAGGTCGCGCCCCTCGTTGAGCAGCCTGGTCATCTCTTCGACCGAAAGGCCGTCGGTGGACCGCTGCGCCCGCGTCAGCAGTTCGTTGAAGGCGGTCAGGCGCGGGTCTTCCGCGGCGGCGGGTGCGGCGGGCGCGGCGGGCGCCTGGGCGGAAGCGGTCCAGACGGAACCGAGGATGCAGGCGGCGAGGAGGATGTGTTTCATGCGTGGTTTCTCCTGGGTGGACATATCGAGAGGTTATTGCAGGCGCGCCTCGATCCGCGGCAGAACCTGGCGGGCGGTCTCGGCGTGGCGGCTTTCCGGGTATTCGAAGAGCAGCTTGTTGCACTTCTCCTTGGCCTTGGCGAAATCGCCCGACTGGTAGGCGACCAGAACCCATTTCATCAGCATGCTGTCGAGGAACGAGGCGTCCGGGTAGTCCTGGAACGTCTGCTCCAAAAGGGAATTGGCCTGCGAGAAATCGCCCTTGGAAATGTTGTAGTCGATCAGCTTGGCCAGCGATTCGCCCGCATAGGGACTCTCGGGATAGCGCTCGGCGCAGGTCTTGTACTCCTGGATCGCCCGGCTCAGCAGCTGCCCCTTCTTGGTGGATGCCTCATCCTGCAGCTCGATCGTCTGGGCGATGCGGAACTGCGCCTCGGCCTTGGCCTCCGAATGCTTGAGGGTGGTGATCTGGCGGAAAATGCGGATGGCTTCGTCGTAGTCGCGGCTTTCGATGCGGATGCTGCCGATCCCCATCAGCGCCTGGTCGACCAGCGGCGATTGCGGGTAGAGCTGGCTGAAGAGGCTGCAGGTGGAGAGCGCCGCGTTCAGCTCCTCGGCCTCGATGTGCAGCTCCCATTTGAGCTTGAACGCCTCCTGCTTGATGTCGGCCGAGACGTCCTGGTTGCGCGCCCGGATCACCGCTTCGACGCGGGACAGGCCCTCGACGGTCTTCTCCTTTGTCCCCTTCATCAGCCCCATGCTGTGGAAAATGCGGGCCAATTCGAGATAGGCGGTCGCCTCGACCAGGTTCTTGCGCGCCCGCAGCACGGGATCGAAGACGACGTCCTGGGTGGCGCGCGGCCGGTTGTCGACCTCGCCGACGACCGGAATCGCGGCTTCGACCACGCGCGGCGTCTCGCCGCCGATGTGCAGCTCGTCGGTGTAGGAGATCACGATCTCGTCGCCCACGAGGCAGGCGAGCACGCTGTCGGCCTGGTCGATCGGCTGGTTCTCCTGGGCGAGTTCGACGGCCACCTTGCCGGTGAAGCGGCCGCTGCGGATGGGGGCCGCGCCCTGCTCGGTCAGGACGACCTCCACGCGGTCGCGCGTCTCGTAGCGCAGCGCGCCTTCGTCGGTGAAGGCCGACTGGTCGTCGTCCTCGGAGCGGTACTTGTAGCGCGACAGGACGGTCATTCTGCGCGTCTCGGCCTGGTCGCTGGCGTCCAGATCGACGTCGAGCAACTGGATGAAGAGCGGCTGGCCGAGGAAGGCCGCCGCCGCGCGGGCGTCGAAATCGCCCAGCATGAAGTCGAGCAGGCCGGTCGAGACCACCCGCACCTTGGAGGCGCGGCCTACGTTTGTCTCGCCCGCCTCGGTGCTCTCGTCGACATAGGACGTGGTCACCTCCTCGCCGCCGATCACCTGGAGGATGCGGTCGCCGGGCCTGGCCGCGCCGATCGCCGTGGGAATCGAGCCGATGACCACCGTCGCGTCGGCCGTGAGAGGGATGCACTCGATCTCCTCCTTGTCGCCGCGGCCGGTCGTCAGCGTCACCATGACCTTCTTGCCGAGCGCCAGCAGCACCGGGAAATCGGGGTCTTCGACCTTGACGTAGAAGCGCCGCCCCGCCTCGGCATAGGCGGTGGTCGGGCTGTCGGGGTCGACAAACGTCCCCACCAGGCTGAGGGCCTCGATCGCCTTGTTCCAGTTCTGCTGGGAGAAATGGCACATCCCGATGTAGTAGTGGGCCTGGTTGGCCCAGACCGAATTGGGATATTTGGAGGTGATGTGGCGGAGCACGGGGAAGGCCATGTTGTACTGCCGCGTCTGGAAGTAGGCGACACCGATGAGGTACATCGCCTCCAGGAACAGCTCGCGGTCCCCGCCCTGCGCCAGACCGTCGGCCGGTTCGAGCACCTTGAGGCGGTTGAGGTGGCTGATGGCCAGAACCTGCTGGTTCGCCTCGATGAAGTGCTTGCCCAGCGCCAGGCAGGCGGGGTAGATCATGCGGCTCGATGGGTACTGCTCCAGGACCGTCTCGATCATCTTGACGCCGCGCTCGCGCTCGCCCGATTGCAGCAGCTCCTGCGCGCGGTCCAGCAGCCGGCGCGCCTCCAGGTCGCCCGCCGCCGAAGCCGTCGCCCGTCCCTTGGCGTCCCCCTGGGCCGCGGCCACGCTTGCGGCGACGCACACCGCTGCCGTGAGAAGGCGCCCCCAAACCCGCATGCTCTGTTTAGTCTGCATCGACTCCTCCACCCATTTTGACACCCAGGCGCTCCAACTCCAAGTGCGCCGTACTCGATTGCCCGCTGCGCGGGTATTTCTTCAGAATGCCGCGCAAGGCGGCGATGAACTGCTTCTCCTCTTTGCCGTCGCGGTAGATCCACGCGATGCGCAGCGCCGCCTCGGGCGCCTGAGGCTCAAAGAAATTCTCGATCTCGCGCAGCTGCGCGATCGCCTGCGTCGTCTGCTTCAGGCGGCGCATGCACTCGGCGATGCGGAACAGGCTGTCGGGCTCGCGGTTGGAGGCTTTGTAGGCCTGGATGGCGTCGGCCCAGCGTTGGCTGTGCTCCAGTAGCTCGCCCTTCATGTAGTAGGCTTCCCCCGCGTACTTGGGCACGGTCGCGACCTCGTCGGCGAGGGGCAGCCCCTTGTCGGCGATCCGCTGCCAATGGTAATAGCGCAGCAGGCGGTACTTGCCATAGTCGGGATCCTTCATCCGCCGGCAGACCATCTCGACCATCTCGCGGTCGCGGTACTGCACCCAGTCGATGAAACGGTTGCGGTCGTCGTCGTTCCACCGCTCGTGGTTGATCTTGTCGCAGGCGTTGCGCGCCATCGCCATCTCTTCGTTGGATTCGACCAGGGCGCGGACCAGGCGGTCGATCAGCGCGTTCTCCATCTTGGCGAAGTCGAGCTTGGCGTAGTACTGTCCGACTTTCTCCTTCTGCTTGCCGAAGGCCTGGATGAACTGCACCACCTGGGCGTAGTCCCCCGGTTTGAAGGTGTCGGCGAACTGTTTGTCGAGCCGCCCGACCCAGGCGTCGGCATCGTCCTCGTGCTGCAGGCGGAAGTAGGCCCAGTCGATGCGGAAGGCGTTGTCGGTGAGCCGCTTCCCCTCCATCGCGTCGGCCCAGTATTTGAAATAGGCGGCCCGCCGCGACTTCTCCTCGGCGGCGAACCCGGCGGCAAAGCGGTGGATCATCGCGCGGACGTCGGCCCAGTATTTGTTTTCGTCGGGCGCGTTGTCGGGATGGTGGCGCGTCGTCCGGGCGCGCAGGTAGAAATCCTTCATCTTCTTCTCGCTGGGCAGCAGCCGGATGTGGATCTCGCAGGCCTTGCCGATCGCCTGGCGCGCCACGTCGGGGTTCTTGGTGCGGAACTCGACCGCCGCTTGCTCGTAGTAGGAAGCCGCCTCCGCGGTCTTCTGCTGCCGCGCCAGCTCGTTCGCCAGCGCCAGCAGCGCCGGCGCGGCAAGAGCGTGCTTGGCGTATTCGGCATCGGCGACCATCTTCTGCCACACCTTCACCGCATTGGCCTGCTCGCCATTCTCGAAGTGGCACTGGCCCTGGTAGTAGAGCGCGGCGGCGGCGTACAGCACGGCGTCGGGAAAATAGTCGATCACCTCCTTGAACGTCCGCACCGCCTCGTAGCGCTTGTTGTCGAGCATCTGGCTCCGCCCTTTGCGCAGCAAGGCGTAGGCGGCCGCCGAGGAGCGGCCGTTCTCGACCAGGAAGAGGTCGTATTCGGCCGTGGCGGCCCGGTAGTCCTTGGCCGCGAAAACCTTGTCGGCCTTGGCCAGCGCCGCCGTCTCGAACGTGTCGAGGTTTTTGTAGTCTGCGGCCGTGATCACCACCTCGTCGTACCGCTGCGCCACCGCCGGAAACACAAGAAGAAGGCCGATCAAACACCCTGCCCGGCAAACGCCGCGACGGGAAAACCGCCACATCCCTGGTTTTTTTAACCCGCAGACCATTCGTCGTTCCCCAAAACCGCACCCCCCGTGCGTGATGCCTGAATAAATCAACACAGCAGAAAACATGCCCGCCGCCGCGATCACCAGGATTTCGTCCGCCGGATCACACGAAAAAACGTCTCCGCAAAAAAAGAGAGTGTTCATTATAGTGGAACCATTGCGTGAATACGACCGAAAAAATCAACCTGTTCCGGTGCGCGTTCGGGCACCGGCGCCTGCGCGCCGCAGGTGCGTCCGCCCGTATCCTCCCGTCCCGTCGGCGCTCCCGGTTGAAATTCCAAGAACGTCGCATAATAGACTAATAGTGAACTCGCTTGACAGAATCAACAGCGGCCGCGCTTGATGACCACCGCCAACACCGCGAGGTCGGCGGGTGTGACTCCCGGGACGCGCCCCGCTTGCCCGATGTTGACCGGTCGGACCCGGGCGAGTTTTTCGCGGCATTCATAGCGGAGGGACGGAATCATCCAATAGTCCAGCCACGCCGGGATGCCCTCTCCCTCCATCTGCGCCGCCCGCTCCGCCTGGCGCCGCTCCTGCTCAATGTACCCTTGGTATTTGATCTCCAGTTCGACCTGCTCCGCCGCCTCGGGTGACAAGGGGTGCAAATCGTCGGCGACATCGCGGTAGCGGACCTCCGGGCGCGCCAGATGACGCGCCAGGGGCGTGCCGTCGGGCAGGCGAACCGCAGCGAGCCGCTCGCGCTCGCGCCCGATCACATGAACCAGGCGCTCGCTTTCCTCCAGAAAAGCGGCAGGGGCGAGATTCAGCCGCCGTGCGTGCGCCAGCATCCGGAAGCGGGCATTGTCCTGGCGCAGCAAGAGACGCCGCTCGGCACGCGAAGTGAACATGCGGTAGGGCTCGTCGGTTCCCTTTGTCACCAAGTCATCGATCAAGACACCGATATAGGACTCTTGACGGCTCAAAAGCAGCGGTTCCTCGCCGCGGATACGCAAGGCGGCGTTCACGCCGGCGACGAAACCCTGAGCCGCCGCCTCCTCATAGCCGGTCGTGCCGTTGACCTGCCCCGCGAGATAGAGGCCCTCGATCCGCTTGCTCGCCAGCGTGTGGTTCAGCTCGCGGGCGTCGATGCAGTCATACTCGATGGCGTAGGCATAGGCCAGAAAGCGGGCCCGTTCCAGACCGGGAACCAGCCGCACCATCTCCTCCTGGACACTGCGTGGAAGGCTGTTCGAGAGGCCGTTGGGATAGATCAGGGCGTTCGGGCCCCGTCCCTCTGGCTCCAGAAAGACGTGATGCTGGTCCTTTTCGCCGAATTTGACGATCTTATCCTCGATCGATGGACAATACCGGACCCCGGTGCCCGTGATGCCGCCCCCGTACAGGGAGCTGTTCGCCAGATTGTCGCGGATGACGCGGTGACAGGCTGGCGTCGTGTGTGTCAGCCAGCACGGAACCTGCGCGGCGCCGCCCAATACTGTCCCAACCGTGCTCGGCGGCGGAATGTTCCACGTGGAACACTCCGACATAGGGGGTGGATCCGCGCGTGAGCTCGGCGCGGACGCGACAGGGGGCGATCCATCCGCAAGACAGTGTGCCGCCTGACCCCGATGTTCCACGTGGAACATGATGCCGGTGGCTCCTGCTACCACCCCGGGTGCCACGCCTTGCCCTTGCTCCTGGTCGCCAACCGCCACGTCGCCCCCGGCCCCGGAGGAGTGGTGTTTGGCAAACAAGCGCTTTCCGCGCCAGGAAAAGAGCGGCGGCGGCTCGTCGCCCCGCTGGATTTGTGTGCGCTCGTAATCGATGGAGGCGGGATCGAGCCGCGGCGGGGTGCCGGTCTTCAGGCGCATGAGATCGAACCCCGCCTCGCGCAGGCTCTGCGAGAGGGCGTGAGCCGCCGCCCGACCGTCGCCACCGCCCGGCACCACCTCTTTTCCGATGTGGATTGTCCCGCCCAGCGCCGTGCCGGCGGTCACGACCACACAACGGGCCGCGAGGTCGCCGCTCCGTTTTGTGCGCACCCCGAGCACCCGTTCCGGAGACGTTCCCGCAAGGGAGATCCCGGTAACTTCCTCGCCCTCGACAAGTTCGAGATTAGGTGTGGCCAAGACGACCGCCCGCAGCCGTGCCGCGTAGCCGAGCTTGTCGCATTGGACGCGGGTGGCGCGTACGGCGGGGCCGCGGCTGGCGTTCAAGGTGCGGAATTGGAGTCCGGCGCAGTCCGCGGCGAAGCCGGTCTCGCCGCCCAGGGCGTCGATCTCGTAAACGAGGTGCGATTTCGCCAGGCCGCCGATGGAGGGGTTGCAGGGCATGCGGGCGACGGCGCCGGGGGTCGCGGTGATCAGCAGGGTGCGGCAGCCGAGACGGGCCGCCGCCAACGCCGCTTCGCAACCGGCATGGCCGGCGCCGACGACGATCACGTCCCATCCGGAAGTATTCTTGTCAGAAGGATTCGTCATTGCCGGTATGGTAACGTGCTGCGGGTGTTTTCGTCCAGCGCCGTCCGTGCAGCAATTCTAACGCGGGCCGCGCCCGCAACCCGAAATTCTCACCACGAAGTCACGAAGGACACGAAGAAGGAGCGAGTCATTAAAAAACTTCGTGCTCTTCGTGCCTTCGTGGTGCAAGAACTTGTTCTTTATTGCTGTTGTTGGTTTGTAAGGCACTAATTGTGGAGGTGTACCTATCGGTGTCTGGGTCGGTATCGGCATCGACCAAACACAGGCTTTTCGACCCCGATACCGATACCGACCCCGATACCGAGGGCCCAACCGCGTCATAATGAGAATTGCTGGCCGTTCGTGATCCGGCGTTAGGCGCTTTAGGGGCTAGACGCTGGGCTGGGTAGCTAGATGGTAGGCGTCAAGCGTTCGTCGTTGAGCGGTAACGTTGAGGTCTCGATGTTGTCCTCGTGTCTTGTTACCCAACCGTTTCCTGCGGCGCAACCGCGCAACCGCGCCTGATCACGGATCGAGAACTGCTTCTTTTAGGACGTCGGGCGGCGAGAGCGGAGATCGGGCGCGAACGCCCGCCGCCGAACGTTCAACGTTCAACGCCCAACGCCGTCTGCCAGCGCCTAACGCAATGCCTAACGCCTAACTCCTTTTGCCTGCAAGCAGTGGAAGGGCGGGACGGGTTATGCACAACTCCGGCACGGCGTGTTCACAACGTGACTCGCGCCTTATGTATCGATATAAAGAAGCGGCTTGTAGTGTGTAAATCATTGTAAGGCAATTGGTTACAAATGCCGATAATTTGTCTGCCGTTGTTGTTGCGCCGGTTGCGCCGTCGCGCTGTTTACCGGTTATTGACGGCTTATGAACAAGCCTGAAAATGCGTCTAGATGCTCATTTACAATCACTTACCGACGCAGAAGCGCGAAAAGACCGTGTCGAGCAGGTCGAAGCTGTAGACACGTCCCGTGATGCGTCCCAGCGCCTCCGCCGCCAACCGCAGCGGAGCGGCAGCCAGCACCAGCGACTCGCTGTCCCGCAGCAGCGCCGCCCCATCCCGAAGGGAGGCCTGCGCGTGCCT
The DNA here is from genome assembly GCA_964451945.1 of uncultured Lentisphaerales bacterium. Taxonomy (GTDB): domain Bacteria; phylum Verrucomicrobiota; class Kiritimatiellia; order RFP12; family JAAYNR01; genus JAAYNR01. The sequence goes on along the minus strand of CAYVKQ010000004.1, from coordinate 3,516 downwards.
CAGTTCGGCCAGATGGCGCTGGCCGACCGCGACTCCGTCGTGCTGCGGACCCGCCGCCGCCGCGATCTTTGCCGCAAGCGCGCGCACCACCCCGTCCACGCCGCCCTCGTCACGGGCGCAGCAGGAGACGGCGACCAGCGCCGCCGGAGCCTGCAAGGCTTCGGCCATGCGCGCGACACCGAGATAACCGGGACGGTCGGACTTGTTGACCACGAGGATCGTCCGTTGCGCCGGCAGCGTGGTCAGCGTCCCGCGGTCCACAGCCTCGGGGGGGACGCTGCCGTCGATCACGTACAGGACCACGTCCGCAGCCTCCAACGCCTTCCGGGCGCGGGCGATCCCCTCTTGCTCCACTTCCCCCGGGGTTTCACGCATCCCCGCCGTATCGGTCAGGCGCAGGGGGATGCCGTCGAGGCTGTAGCCCTCCTCGATCGTGTCGCGGGTCGTTCCCGGAACCGCCGACACGATCGCCCGCTGACATCCCAACAGGGCGTTCAGGAGCGACGATTTGCCCGCGTTGACGCGCCCCGCGATGACGGTCAACAGCCCGCCGCGCAGCAGGCGGCCCTCGTTCCAGGTCGCCATCAGCGCTTCCATGTCGGCGGCGACGGCGGTGAGCGCGCTGCGGCGTTCCTCCAGAAAACGCTCCGGCAACTCTCCCTCCTCGAAGTCGAGCATCGCCTCGATGTCGGCGCAGATGGCGGTCAGCCGCCCGTAGAGTGCCTCTGTCCGTCGCCCGAGTCCCCCCGCCGCCTGCTCCCGCGCGGCGTGCGCCGCCCGCTCGGTTTGCGCCTGAATCAGGTCGAGCACCGCTTCGGCCTGCGTCAGGTCGATCCGGCCGCTCAAAAAAGCCCGCTTGGTGAACTCGCCCGGCCCCGCCGGTGCGGCACCGGCATGAAACGCCGCCTGCAGCACCTGGCGCGGGGCGATCCCGCCGCCGTGGCCCTGCAGTTCCACCGTGTCCTCGCCGGTGTAGCTGCGGGGTGCGCGGAAAACCAGCACCAGCCCGTCGTCGACCACTTCGCCCGAACGCGGATCGGCGAATTGCGCATGGAAGAAGGTTCCGGCCGGCCGCTGCGAAGGGGGTGTTCCGGTGCAGCGGACGATGCGGTCGGCGACCGCCAGCGCCCGCGGCCCCGAGATCCGCACGACCGCCACCCCTGCCGGTCCCGCCGCCGTCGCCACCGCAGCCACCGTGTCTGAATATCCGTGCTCGTTCATTTCAGTATGCGACGCGTTCACTGCTCCGGCGGCGCGGCCGCAGCCCCGTCGAAATAGACCGGCATGGGGGTGAGCCTGACCCGTGGCGACGGCAGCAGCGGCGCGTCCCGGCCGAACAGGTCGTACGCCCGTTCGACGGCGATGCCCGCCGTCACGATGCGCGTCTCTTCGTCACACCAGCCGAGCCAGACCGGCACGCCGTCGCCATCCTCGAACCGGAGGAGCCAGGCGTCGTCGCCGCCTTCCGTCTCCACCCGTTCCACGAAGCGGCCGCTGACTCCCAGACGGCGCATGAAAAGTGACCAGACCGACTGGCGCGCAGAAGCGTGCAGGCAATCGTCGGCACCCGCCGGCTGGCTGAGGACAACCTGCTCGACCAAGCCGGAGCAGACCGCCAGCAGGCTGCGCCGGACCCGCAGCGCAATGGCGGCTCCGGCCTTTCCTTCAGCGGGATCCGCGGTGCGTTCCGCAGCCTCGACCACCAGCACCGGCCGTCCCGTCGATTCGGAACACGCGCGCGTCCGGTCGCAGAAACGGACCAGATGCGCCAGCCAGGCGCCGTCGGAGAGCCGTTCATCCCCGAATCCTTCGCCCGTCATCCGGCAGGCCCACGTCTCCCAACCGCCGGCGCGGGCCACGGCTTCGGCGTTGCGCGCCACAAACCGCGGGTTGTCGCACGCGCAGGCGGGGCCGGCAAACTCGATTCCCGGAAAGGCGCCGCGCATCTCCGCCAACGGTTGCAGAAACCGGCGGTACTCGGCAGGGGAACGGATGCCCCAGGCCGCCTCGTCGGGCGCATAGCCGTACACCGCTCGGCGTACCTGCCATCCGACCGGACCGAGCGCGCGGTTGATGAACTGCGGCCAGCGTTCAGGCTCCGCCACCGCGCGCCGGTCCTGCACCAGCAGCACCGAGACGCCGAACCCCGCTTTCGCCAGATGCTGGATAGCGGCCAGCGCGTGGGCGCGCCGCTCGTCGGTGTCGTGGCAGCAGAGACGGACCCAGACGTCGCGGATCCCCCGTTCGCCTAGAATGCCCACATCGTGCGTCAGGGTCTCCGGGATCGCGCGCACTCCCACCGCCAGGCGGTGCGCCAGCGGCTCGCAAGCGGCAAACAGCCGGCCATCGTTCCGCAACCGGCGGCGCAGGGGGCGGGGTGTCCGCGCCGCCGGACGCGCCGCGGCGAAACCGCGTTGCAGATCCACGGCGACGTCGCGATCAGCGTCCCAAAGAAAGGCCGGGACCGTGTCCAACGGCGGCGGGCTGCGCTGCGGGCGGAACCGCCGTTCCAGGCGGCGCGCGGCGCGCCAGGCGCGCAGCCACGGCGCATCCGCTCCGATCCCTGCATCGAGCGCCTCGTCCAGCAGCCGGGGCGGCAGCTCGAACGCCGCCCAGTCGCGCAGGCGCCGCCAGCGGGCGGGCGCAGCGCCAATGACACACCGTTCCAGCTCCGCAAAGCGGATTCCTTCCTCCGGCTCGCGGCGGGTGTCGGCCCAGATGCTCCATCCGTCGAGATTGCCGTGGGAGACGCCCGCCGCGTGCAGGTCCTTGATTGCCGCGCCGGCGGCGCGCGCCCACGCCCGCACCACGCCGAAGTCGTTCTGTTCCGCCAGCAGGCGGGCTAGCCAGTCGTGCAGCGGCAACAGTCCCGCATGGCCCTGGAAAACAGCCATTCCCTCCCAGCGCCCCGTTCCGGCGGGGTGGAGCAGGCAGGCGACCGGCGGCGACACACCGACGGCGCGGCCGAGCAGCCGCGCCGCCGCCTCGACCGCCCGCAGCGGTGCCGGCGCGGATGCTCCCTGCAGCCGCGCCGCGGCGAACGGCTGCACCAGCAAGAGGGGCGGTCGCCCGCCGTGCGGACCTTCCACCTTGAACAGGCGGAGGCGTCCGCACGAGGCGAAGGCGGAGTCGCGGGCCGCCGCCAGCGTCGCCAGCGCCTGACGCGTCTCGGGCGTGCGGAACGGCGCCTCGATCCGCGCACTGTACGCGCCGATCGCCTCCCATCCCTCGCCGCAGGGCCCGGTCCATGCTGTACGGTTCATTAAAAGACAGTATAGCGCATCCCGCCGCCGCCGTGAATGCCCTGTCATCCGCAGTCCGTCCGGCTCAGGGTGCGCGCCACCGCCTCCCAGGTGCGCAGCGCGCGGCCGTAGAGGGCGAGTCGGAGAATCCCTTTGCCGATGCGGACTTCGGGGGCGCCGCTGATGTGGCGCAGCAGGGGGCTGAAGCGGCCACAATATCTTGCCACGCACAACCGGGAATGGGATACTGATGACCATAAAACCTTTCTTCACA
>CAYVKQ010000003.1:16020-26398 GCA_964451945.1 uncultured Lentisphaerales bacterium | reverse complement strand
GCCGGCGTGCGCGCGGCCTGGAGCGGGGTCCTGCCGCCGAGCGCGGCGATCGGTTCGTCGGCCATGCCGTCGCCCAGGAACAGGATGACTTTGGGGGAATGCTTCATAGCCCTTCCAGTGTGACAGAAAGCCGCCCCGCGGGCAAGCGCGGCATGAGCCTTTCACCTTGCAGGGGTGCCGCCGGCCGTGTCACACTATCCGGTATCGGAACGATGGCGGCAGAACCCGCCCGTTGGGGAGAGGCACATGGAGACGCAGATTCGCGTGACGTTCCAGCCGCACGGCCGCGCGGTGTCGGTATTGCGGGGAACGACGCTGTGGGAGGCCGCGGCCCGCGCCGGGCTGGTGATCGAGACCCCGTGCGGCGGTGCCGGCACGTGCGGCAAGTGCCGCGTGCGGGTGACAAAGGGGTGCGGCGAGCCGACCGCCGGCGACAGGCGCGTCTTTTCGTCCTCCGAGCTGCGCGACGGCTGGCGGCTGGCGTGCCGCAATGCGGTTGTGTGCGAGACGGTGGCGACGGTTCCCGCCGCCTCGCTCTTCGGCGGCGCGCACCAGATCCTGGCGACATCGGACGATACCACTCCGCAGGAGGTGCTTCCTGGAATCCGCAAGTGCTATGTGGAGCTCGAACCGCCGACGCTCACCGACGACGTTCCCGATCTGCTGCGGCTCGAACAGCGGATCGGTCCGTTCAAGGCCGACCTCGCCCTGGTCCGCAACGTCTCCGCCACGCTGCGGGCGCACGGATTCAAGGGGACGGCGGTCCTCTCCGACCACCGCCTGATCGATTTCGAGGCGGGCGACACCCGCGGCCGCTGCTACGGGGTTGCTTTCGACATCGGCAGCACGACGCTGGTGGGGGAGCTGCTTGACCTGGGCGACGGCGCGAAGCACGGGGTCGTTTCGCGCATGAATCCGCAGGTGAGTTTCGGCGACGACGTGCTCTCGCGCATCCGCCACGCCGCCGCCGCCGCGGGCGGGCTCGATGAGATGCGTCTGGCGCTGGCCGGCGAGCTGGCCTCCATGGTCGACACGCTGTGCGCCGCCGCCGGCATCGCGAGGGGAGACATCTACGCCGCCGCCTTCGCCGGCAACACCACCATGGAGCACATCCTGTGCGGCCTGAATCCGGCGCAGCTGGGCGAGACGCCCTTCGTGCCGATGCACGCGCGCGGACTCCTCGTTCCCGCCGCCGAGCTGGGCCTGCCGATCCACCATGGGGCGTCTGGCTACGTCTTCCCGATCATCGGCGGTTTCGTGGGCGGCGACACGGTCGCGGGCATGCTGGCGACGCGGCTGGACCGCCAGGAAGGTCCCTCGCTGCTGGTCGACATCGGCACCAACGGCGAGATCGTGCTGGCGCACAACGGCGCCTTCTTCGCCGCCTCCACGGCGGCCGGCCCCGCCTTCGAGGGGGCTCGCATCGCCTGCGGCATGCGGGGGACGCACGGCGCGATCGAGAAGGTTGTGTTCGAGGACGACGTGCGGCTGGAGGTGATCGGCGACGGCGCGCCCGCGGGGCTCTGCGGCAGCGGGCTGATCGACCTGATCGCCGGACTGCTGGACCACGGCATCGTCTCGCCCGAGGGGCAGTTGCTGCCGCCCGGCGAACTGCCCGCCGCGCTCGCGCCGGCGCTGGCCGCGCGAGTGCTGACCGATGCGGACGGCGCGGTCTTCTTCCTCCTGGCCGGGGCGGCCGATCCCGCGTCGCCGCCCGTCGTGCTCACGCAGCGCGACGTGCGCGAGGTGCAGCTCGGCAGCGGCGCGGTGCGCACGGGGATCACCCTGCTCCTGCGGCAGGCGGGGTTGACGGTCGCCGACCTCGGCACCGTGCTGATCGCCGGCGGCTTCGGCAATTTCATCCGGCGCAGCAGCGCGCAGCGGATCGGACTCCTCCCCGGGGGCATTGGCCACGAACGGATCCGCTATATCGGCAACGCCTCCCTGGCCGGCGCCAAGGCCGCGCTGCTCTCGGAGAAGGCGCGGCGCCTGGGCGAAGACCTCGCCCGCCGCGTGCGCCATGTCGAACTCTCCACAATGGAGGGCTTCCAGGACGCGTTCGCCGACGCCATGTTCTTCCCCGAACAGTCAGTCGTTTGAGCCGCGTTTGGGGTCCGCGTTCGGGGCCATCGCGAATCCAGAATGTGGCGCGCTTGTCTGCGGAGGCGCGCGTAATCGATTCTCGCTGACCGTTGGAACACCAGCGTTTGGCGCCCGTCACACCGATGCCAGATTGTCGAAATATCCCTGGATATGGATGACTGGCGTCCCCTTGTCGCCGCTGCCGGATGTCAGGTCGCAGAGAGACCCGATCAGGTCGGTCAGCCGCCGGGGCGTTGTCCCCTGGGCCTCCATCGCCCCGACCAGGTTCTCCTTCTTGGCGCGGATGCGGTCGACGATAGCCTCCTGCAGGGTGTGTCCGGTCAGGCCGGCGAACTGGTTGTCGGCGAGGTATTTGAGTTTGAGCTCGTTGGGCGAGCCTTCCAAACCCGGCGTGTAGGCGGGAGAGACCACGGGGTCGGCGAGTTCCCAGATGTGGCCCACGGGGTCCTTGAACGCGCCGTCGCCATAGACCAGCACTTCGACGGTCCTGCCCGTCTTTTCCCTGAGTCGGCGCTGAATCCCGTCGACGACGGGCTGGCAGTCGCGGGGAAAGAGTTTGACGGTCTCCTCGTCGGCCTTGTTCGAGCCCAGCAGGCCGTAGCACGGATGGTGGCCGCTGCCGTTGACCGGCGCGGCGAGGATCTGGTCCAGGGTGAAAACCCGCTCCGCCCCGGCGGCGGCCAGCTGCCTCTTGGTGCGGGCGCGCGAGTGGATGTCGCACGCCAGGACCTGTCGCGCATGCCGCAGCACCGCTTGCGGACGGTTCGAGAACAGGAGGGTGCAGGCCGCCCCTTCCGCTTCAACCAGCGAGCGGTAGTAGTCGACGTAATCGACGCCGGTGAAGGGGTGGCGCGGGGAGCCGAACAATTCCTTGAACCGGACATCGGTCAGGTCGTCGCTCCACGGGTTGATGCCGTGCTCGTCCAACAGGTCGGGCGGCAGCAGCTGGTTGCCGACTTCGTCGGCGGGATAGCTGAACTGCAGCGCCACGCGGGGCGTGCTGCGCGCGATCGCCTTGAGCACGATCGCGAACCGGTTGCGGCTGAGGATGGGGAAGACGACACCCAGGGCGGGGCCGTCGAACTTGGTGCGCAAGTCGGCGGTGATCGCGTCGACCGCGGCGTAGTTGCCCTGGGCGCGCGCCACCACCGATTCGGTGATTCCCACGACGTCGCGGTCGCGGATGGTGAATCCCTCCGTCTGCGCCGCCCGGAGCAGGCTCTCCACGACGATATCCTCAATGGCGTCGCCCCTGCGGATGATCGGAATCCGGATCCCGCGCGCGACGGTTCCCACACAGCGTTCCATACACGTCTCCCCATGCGGTTTCTACCCGCAATCCCTGACTTCCGCCATTCGCCTTCTGCAGGTCCGCAGGGCACCAAGACACTGAAAAAGAGCAATCATAACCCAAGTTGCCATCCGTTTCCACGCATTCCCTTCGAAAAATGCTACCCCGCGCGGATGAAAGGTGCGATACTATCTATGATGCATTGATGCATTCGAGGAGACCTGCCGCATGAAAGTGTTGCTGATGACCGACATGGAAGGCGTCGCCGGCGTGCTGAACCATGACGACTGGGTGCAGCCGTCGGGGCGGTTCTACGACAAGGGCGTGCGCCTGCTGACCGGCGAGGTCAACGCGGCCGTCGCCGGTTTCGCCGATGCGGGCGCCACCGAGATCGTCGTGGTCGACGGCCACGGCGCGGGCGGCATCGACCCCGAGGCGCTCGACGCCCGGGCGCAGCTCCGGCGTGGCCGCGGCGAGGCGGTCTGGCCGTGGGGACTCGACCGGACGTTCTCGGCCCTGGCCTTCGTGGGACAGCACGCCAAGGCGGGCACGCCCTATTCGCACATCACCCACACGCAGTGGTTCGACTACCGCGACATGCGGCTCAACGGACGCTCGATCGGCGAGTACGGCCAGCTCGCGCTGTGCGCCATGGAGCTGGGGGTGCCAACCATCCTGGCCTGCGGCGAGCAGGCCTTGTGCGACGAGGCCGCCGCACTCACCCCGGGCGTCGTCACCGTGGCGGTCAAGCGCGGGCTGCTGCCCGATGGCCTCGACGCCCTCGACGTCGAAGCCTACCGGAACGCCAAGCTCAGCGCCGTGCACCTCGCGCCGGCCGCCGCCCGTGCGCAGATCCGCAAGGGAGCCGCCTCCGCCGTCTCCCTGCTGTTGCGCGCGCCGCAGTCGTTCCGGTACCCGGAGCTGAATCCGCCCTATACGCTTTCGTGCAGTTTCCGCCGCAGCGGCGACCTCGCCCCCCGCGAGACGGCCGCCCGGCATCCCGACAGCATCGTCCAACTGCTGAATCTTCCCGGCACGCCCGTCTGAGGATTGGCCATGGCGCAGATCGAAGAGACGAGCGGGACCGTTGTCGACATCGAGGGGCGCCGGTTGTTCGGTGCGCGCGTCAAGGTGAACACCAGGGGGCGGATCGAGGCGGTCCTTCCCGAGGCCTCTCCGGCGCCCGGGTTCATCCTCCCCGGGTTTGTCGACGCCCATGTGCACATCGAAAGCAGCTTGGTGGCGCCCGCCGCCTTCGCCCGCGCCGCGGTGCGTCACGGCACGGTGGCGGCGGTGGCCGACCCGCATGAGATCGCCAACGTCCTGGGCGCCGCGGGCGTCGCCTTCATGCTCGACGAGGCGGCGCGCACCCCGTTCCATGTGGCCTTCGGCGTCCCCTCCTGCGTCCCCGCCACGCCGTTCGAGACGGCCGGGGCCGTGCTTGGCGCGGAGGCGGTCGCGGCGCTGCTCGACCGCCCCGGCGTCACCCACCTCGCCGAGATGATGAACGTGCCCGGGGTGCTGCAGGGCGACAGGTCGGTCCTGGCCAAACTGGCGGCCGCCCGCGCCCGCGGCAAGCCCATCGACGGCCATGCGCCGGGGTTGCGCGGCGAGGCGCTGCGGCGGATTGTGCGCGCCGGCATCACCACCGACCACGAATGCCTCGGCCTCGAAGAGGCGTTGGAGAAGGCGGCGCTGGGGATGAAGATCCTGCTGCGCCGCGGCTCGGCGGCGCGGCTGTTCGAACCGCTGCTGCCGGTGCTCGCGCGGCATCCCGGCGCCTGCATGTTCTGTTCCGACGACAAACACCCCGGCGACCTCCTCGCCGGACATATCGACGAGCTGGTCCGGATCGCCGTCGCGGCGGGTGCCGACCTGTTCGATGTGCTGCGCGCGGCGTGTCTCAACCCGGTGCGCCACTACCGGCTCGACGCCGGCCTGCTCCGTCCCGGCGACCGCGCCGACTGGATCGAGGTCGAGGACCTCCGTGCGTTCCGGGTGCGTCGGACCGTCATCGGCGGCCGTGTCCTCGCCGAAGCGGGCGAGGCGCGCCTCCCCGCGCTCGCGCCGCTGTCGGTGCCCAATGCCTTCGCACTGCGCCCGGTGACGGCCGCGGCGTTCCGCATGGCGGCGCGCCCGGGCGCCTGCCGCCTGATCGGCGTGCGCGACGGCGACCTGGTCACCGACGCCGCGACCTGTTGTCCCACCCTGCGCGACGGCACGGTCGTGGCCGACCCGTCCCGCGACCTCGTCAAGCTCGCCGTCATCAACCGCTACCTCCCCGACGCCCCCCCCGCGTTGGCGCTGGCCGCCGGGACCGGGCTGGGGCGCGGCGCCTTCGCGGCCAGCGTGGCCCACGATTCGCACCACGTCATCGCCGCCGGCGTCGACGACGAGGCGCTGGCCGACGCGGTCAACGCGGTGGTGGCGCACGGCGGCGGCCTGGCGGCGGCCGGCGGCGCGGCGGCGGCGCGGACGCTGCCGCTGCCGCTGGCGGGGCTCATGAGCCCGGGGACATGCGAGGCGGCGGCGGCCGGCCACCAGGCGGTCGATGCGGCGGCCCGCGCCTGCGGCTGCCGCCTGCGGGCGCCGTTCATGACCCTCTCCTTTCTCGCCCTGCCGGTGATTCCCGCGCTCAAGCTCACCGACAAGGGGCTCTTCGACGCCGGCCGTTTCGCGCCCGTCCCCTTTTGGTGTTGAAGCGGCTTTCCCCGCGCGGGGGTTTTGCCGTATACTGGCCATTAACACCTTGAATCCGTGCGCCCGGCGCGCGCGCCCGCCTGGAACCAACCATCATGAAACAGACACGCCTTACCGTTGTTTTCGCATCGCTTGTGCTGGCCGCCGTCGCGGGCTGCGGAGCCTTCTCCGTGCGCCACGCCGTGCGCGAAGGCGAAGCGGCGCTCAAGGACCAGAACTTCGAGGCGGCCATCCGCCATTTCAACCGCGCCGCCAGCCGCGTCCCGGACGACGCGGCGCTGCAGTACAACCTGGCCACGGCCCACTTCCATCTCGGCAGTTTCGTCCCCGCGGAAGAGGCGCTCGAACGGGTGCTGGCGTGCGATCCCGCGAACACCGACGCGGTTGAACTGCAAGGGCACATTGCCCTGCACCGCGGCCAGTGGGTCCGCGCCCGCGGCTGTTTCAACCGCGTGCTCGAAGCCGTTCCCGGGGCGGCGCCCCGTCTTCTGACCGCCCTCTCGAACGTCGAACGCGGCGACGTGAACCTCGACTTGGCCCGCGTCCGCCTGCTGCAGGCGGTCAAGGCCGACTGGAAGTACGCCCCGGCGCACTACAACCTTGCCATGCTCTACAGCGACCATTTCGGGCTGGTCGACGAGGCGATCGACGAGCTCGAGCTGTACCGGCGCATGGCCAACAGCCACGATCCGCAACTGGTCAAGGCGGTGAAGACGCTCGACGCGCTCGCCCGCCTGCGGCAGTCGAAACAGCCGCCGCCGGCCGAGGGGCGCCGCGACGCCACCAAGGCCGCGGCGCACGTGAAGGAGGGCGACCGCGCCGCCGCCGCGCGCTCCTGGCCGCGCGCCGAGAAGGCGTACCGCGACGCCCTCGCCGCCGATCCGCAAAGCGCCGCCGCTGCCTTCGGCCTGGGCACGGCCCTGCTCGCCGGCCGCAACGGCAAGGCACAGGCGCTGGAGGCGTTCATCCAGGCGGTCACCCTGAACCCCGGGCACGCCGACGCCTACTACCAGGGCGCCCTGGTAGCGCTCGACCTGAAAAAACACCGCGAAGCGGCGCGTCTGCTGCACCGGGCGGCGGCCCGGTGGCCCGAGCGGGACGGTTTTTTCGCCCTGCTCGTCACCCTGCGCAGCGCCGAGGGCAACCTCGCCGGCGCCCGGGCGTATGGCGAATACTACTTGCAGATCGCGCCGCCGGGCGAGCAGCGCAACCGCTACGAGAACTGGCTGGAGAAGCTTCCCGCGGAACGGTGAACAACCCTATGGAGAACGGAGTGGAGTGCCGATGATGCCTCTCGCGCGTTTGACCCTCGGCAGCGCCGTCGACATCCTCGCCGTGGCGGTCGCGCTCTTCTTCCTCCTCCGCGGATTGCTCCGCGGGGCGTCGGGAGAGATCGCCCGCATCCTCGGATTCATCGGCGGCGCCAGTGCGGGCTACTCGTTCTACCCCGCCATCCGGACCGCCTTGACATCGGTTCCCGGCCAGGCGTCGCCGGCCGCACTTTCGCTGACCGCCCTGGCGCTGGCGGCGGTCACCGGTCTGACCGCGGGCCTGGCGGTGCGCTTTGCGTGCATCCGCCTGCTCCAGATCGTGATCCTCCAGCCCGCCGACGCCGTCCTGGGCGCGGCGGCGGGGGCGGTGTACGCCGCCGTCCTTCTCGCCATCGTCTTCGCGCTGGGGATGCTGGTGCCGCATCCGCCGGTGCGGCGGGTCTTCGCCGAGCAATCGACCGTTGGACGACTCGTCTGCCCGTGGCTGCGCACCCACATGGGAATGGCGGGATGAGCGGGCGGGTCACAGACCGGGCCATCGAGGAAATCCGCGCCCGCATCGACATCGTCGAGCTCATCGGCGCGCGCGGCGTCGCGCTGAAGCGCGCGGGCGCCAGCTTCAAAGGGTGCTGTCCCTTTCACCGGGAGAAAACCCCTTCGTTCCACGTCAACCCGGCGCGCCAGTTCTACCACTGCTTCGGCTGCCAGGAACACGGCGACGTCTTCACCTTCGTGATGAAGCAGGAGGGGCTCACCTTCATCGAGGCGGTGCGCGCCCTGGCCGAGAAGGCCGGCGTCACCCTCGACACCGCGGTCGACTACGAGGCGGAGAGCCGCAACCGCCTCTACGCGCTCCATCTGGAGCTGGCCGCGTTCTACCAGCGCTGCCTGGAGCAGACCGCCGGCGCCGCGCCGGCCCGCGCCTACCTGGAGTCGCGCAAACTCCCCGGCGACATCGTCAAGCGCTTCGGCATCGGCTACGCCCCCCTGCGGCGCGACGCCCTGCTGCGGTGGGCCGAAAAACACGGCTTCACCCCGGAGGAGCTCGTCGCGGCGGGCGTGCTCCTGCCGCCGAAGGAGGCCGCGCGGCAGGACGATTACTTCGACCGTTTCCGCGGCCGGCTGATGTTTCCGATCACCGACGTCCAGGGGCGCGTCGTCGCCTTCAGCGGCCGCGTCCTCGACCCCAAGACCCACCCGGCAAAGTACGTCAACTCCCCCGAAACGCCGGTTTTCCGCAAGAGCAAGATCCTCTACGCCCTCGACAAGGCGCGCGCCGCGATCGTCAAGCACCCGCGGCGCGAGGCGGTGGTCTGCGAGGGGCAGATCGACGTCATCCGCTGCCACGCCGCCGGGATCGACACTGCCGTCGCCTCGCAGGGGACCGCCTTCACGCGCGAGCACGTCGACCTGCTCAAGCGCCACGCCGATTCGGCCGTGCTGCTGTTCGACGGCGACGACGCCGGCCGCAAGGCCGCCGTCCGCACCGGCGTCCTCTTCCTGGAGGCGGGACTCCCCGTCCGCGTCGCCGCCCTGCCGCCGGGCGAGGATCCCGACTCGCTGATCCGCGACAGGGGCGGTGACGCCGCGCGCGCGCTGATCGCTGCCGCCGAATCGCTCGTCGCCTTCCAGATCGCCACGCTGCGCGCCGGCGAAGAGCGCCCCGACGCGGTCGACGCTTTCAGCCGCGTCAGCCGGGGCGTCATCGAGACGCTTGCCTCCTGCGCCAGCGCCGTGCTGCGCTCGCACCTGCAGCAGGAGGCCGCCGGCATGCTGAACCTTCCGGAATCGGCGCTGGCCGAGGAGGTCGAGACGCTGCGGCGGAACCAGGCCGAAGCCGCCGCCCGCGCCGGGAGCTTCGCCAAACCCGCGGCGGCGGCGCACCCGCCGCCGCCGGCCGCGCCGCCGGACGCCGACGGGGCGCCGCTCGGCGACCCCTTTGCCGACGGCGAAACCGCCGCCGACACCCCCGGCGCCGTTCCGGCCGCGGCCGCCGAGCCGCCTTCGCCCGCCGAACGCGCGTTGGCCGAGCTGCTTTTCCAGCATGAGGACGATCCCGGGATCGGCGCTCTGCTGCGCACCTTTCTCCCCGGCGACGCGCTGTGCCACCCGCACGTGCGCGCCCTTTTCCGGGCGTGGTCCGCGGCCGGCGGCGCCGGAGGCGACGCGCTGGGCGAGCTCTACGCGCATGCCGACGCCGAACTGCGCGCCTTTCTCGATCCGGTGATCGTTCACTACCGTCCGTTGACGCATGGGGACGACGTCTCGCCGCTCGACGCCGCGCGCGAGATCGTCGCCCGCTTCTGGATCGACATGCTGCGCGCCGAACGCGATGGGGTCGGCCGGGAAGGGTCGGAAACGGCCGCCCGCCGCCGCCTCGACCTCACCCGCCGCATCAAGCTGCTGCAGCAGGCGCCGCAGGAGGCCGAACGCCGCTCCGCCGCCCATCCCAAGGAACCGGTCACCGCGTGGTCGCTGCGTGAGCCGGTCCTGCGCGAAGAGCTGGCGCGGCGCGCGGACGACGGGAAGGACAGTGAGCAGGGATCGGTCATCGGTGAGCCGTGATCGGTGATCAGGGCTCATGCCCGACGACTGCGCACCTGAAAAAAAAGGACGTCCTGGCGTTGACAGCGTGATAATAAAGCGCGATACTATAGATTAACAAAGCGCGCATGGGTCTGACCTGTATCGTGCGGCGTTTTTGAGGAGGGGGCAACACATGGCAACACGCGGCTTGCTTGCGGTTTTCGTATCCGTTCTGACGCTGACATCGGCGCTCGCCTATCCGACGCCGTCGAACGATCCCAACAACATTGTCCTGAACCAGTGGACGCGCCAGGTGACGGCGGCCAAGGAGAAGGCGCGGCAACTGAACCGCCCCGTCCTGATGGCGTGGGTCGACACGGTGTCGTGCTCCAAGTGCAAGGCGTGGGACGCCGGCACGCTGTCGTCGCCCGCATGGCCGGCATTTCTCGAAGAGAATCCGCTGATCCTGATCTGGATGGACCGGGCC
>CAYVKQ010000003.1:0-15920 GCA_964451945.1 uncultured Lentisphaerales bacterium | reverse complement strand
CGAAGCGGCGGGGACGCTGACGGTGACGGTGACACGCACCGGCGGCAGCGCCGGCGCCCAGACGTTTTCCTACGCCACGGCCGACGGCACGGCCAAGGCCGGCGCCGACTACACCGCGCGGTCGGGTTCGCTGGCATGGGCCAATGGCGACGCGGCCGCCAAGACGTTCACCATCCCCCTGATCAACAACAACCGCTGGACCTCCCCGACGGAGCGGTCCTTCACGGTATCCCTCGCCAAGACCGCCGGCGACGCCACACTGGGAACTTCGCGGCTGACGGTGACGATTACCGAAGCGACGCCGTACGTGCCCGGGTTGATCGGGTTCACGACCGCCTCCGGCAGCGTCCGCGAGGGAACGGTCTACACCGGCCGGGTGAGCCGCACGGCGGGCGCCGCGGGCGCCGCGAGCGTGACGGTGGCGGTGACCGGCGGCTACGCGGTCGCGCCGACGACCCTGACGTGGGCGGACGGCAATTCGGATGTCAAGACCGTCGCCGTGTCGGGGATCGGCGCCACCGCGGCCTATGATCCGCGGACGCTCACCTTGACCCTTGCCGTGGCGGGCGGCACCGCCGCGCTGGGACAGGCGGCGCAGACGGTGAGCGTGCTCGACCAGGCGGTGACGCAGACGTTCGATGCCTACACCACGGGGCGGCCCGTCTACCAGAACCTGACGCAGGAGGATCCGCTCTGGTTCTACAACCAGACGGTCGCCGCGCTGCGCACCGAGCCGCTCAACAGCGGTGCGCGCGCCGTCCTCGCCTGGACCGCGCCGCAGGCCGGCCGGCTGCGCTTTACGTGGGGTCACAACGACGATGGTGCCGCGCGCGTCGTGCAGGAGCCGGGCGTCGCCGCCGATGTGGCGGCCGCGGGAACGTTCAGCATTGTGGCCGGCGGCCGGACGAACGCGCTGACCGGGGCGACCGCCACGCAAACCGTGGGGGTCCGCGCCGGCGACGTGGTGCGTTGGATCGCCCAGGGGAGCGGTGGCGACTATGTGGCCGTGCTCGGCGGACTGGTCTGGGACGGGCTGGCGCCGGCGTCGGCGGCCGGCTTGTCGCCCGCGGACGGAACCCTCCTCCAGATCGACGCCATCCGCGCGAACCAGAGACTGGTCAATCTGGTCTGGCAGGCGGGCGCGGGCAACCCCGCGGACAAGGTGCAGCGGCTCTATGCGGGCGCGTCGCAGACGGCGCTGGCCAACAAGGGGCCCGCCGCCAGCGGCGTCAATGCCGTCACGCTCGGCATCGTCAACCTGGCGGCGGCGCAGGGGGCGGTCTACTGGCGTGTCGACACCGAACTGCCGACAACCTTCGGCCGGGCGGTGGCGGAGGGGCCGGTGTGGAATTTCTCGGTCATCGACCTGCCCTCTTTCCGCGGCGACGCACCGGCGGCGGGCAGTACGGTGGACGCCTTCCTCAAGGCCGGCGCCGTCTTCGATGCGGGTGCCGACAGCGCCACGCCGGTGAACTACACGGCCGCGGGGCTGCCGCGTGGGATGGCGATCAACCCCGTCACGGGCGAGATTTCGGGCACCGCCACGCGGGCCGGCAGCTACACGGTAACCGTCACGGCGACCAACAGCGAAGGGGCGTCGACGCTCACCTTCACGATCCTGGTGCAGGCCCTGCCGGCCTACGCCATCGGCAGATTCCAGGGCGTTCTCATCGGCAACGCCGACGGCGTTTTGCGCGGCACGCTGACGTTCAGCGCGACCCGCACCGGCCGGATCTCCGCGCGGGTGGAGGCCAACGGCGTCAAGCGCTCCCTGCGCGGAACCTGGCTGAAGGGCGGAGACGACGGCACTTTCACCGCACGCCTAGAACACCGCTCGGGTGATCTCCTCGACGTGACGCTCACCACCGACGGCGTGCTGACTGGCGTCTACAACGACCTGGACCTGATCGCCCGCGCCACGACCGCCGCCCAGGCCGCGCCTTTTGTCGGCTACTACACGGCGCTGCTGCCGCCGACGGTGCTGGAGACGGGTTCGCCGGAGATCGACAACCGGCCCGAAGGAAACGGATTTCTGACCCTGAACGTCACGCGGACCGGCAGGACGCGCTACAGCGGCTACCTGGCCGACGGCACGCGCCTGAGCGGGTCGGCGCAAGTGCTGGTGTTCAGCGGAACCGAGCTGCAGGCGCTGGGCTACAACCCGGAGAGCGCGGCGGCGCAGGTTGCCGCGTTTCCGATCTTTAAAATCCTCTACCGCCGGCGCGGCGCGGTAGCCGGGCTCTGCTGGATCCTCGCGGGCGACACCGCGGATGCCGGGGATAACGAGGTGTGGATCGACAATTCCGAATGGCGCTATCCGGGCCAGAGCGCGGCCCTGCCGGGAGACGCTTTCCGCGCGAACTTCAATGGCACCCCGGCAGGCGGCGGCGCCCTCTCCCCGACCGCGCAGTGGATCGGCGGATTCTACGCGCGGCCCCAGGATTTCACCGCGGCCTACAACGGAGCGGTGTTCCACGCCGAAGGGAATGCGCTCGCGCTCGCGGTCGCGGCCTCCACGCTTCGCCTGCCGGCCGGCAACGCGCTCAGCGCAAGCCTCCTCGCCAACGGCAACTCGGGGCTTCTCTCGGGCTGGCTCACCCCGGCTGCGGCAGGCGCGCGGCGGACCCGCTTCCGGGGCGTGCTGGTTCCGGCCATGGGCGTCGGCGGCGGCTTCTACCTGGTGGGCGACCCCGCAGTCGCGGGGTACCGGCTGAAGCGCTCCCGGGCGGTCATCATCGAAGGCGATGACCGGTGATCCGGGAGAAACCGGTTGTTCTCTGGAGACGAACGTGAAAAAAGCGGTGGTGATCGGCGGCGCGGCGGTTCTCTGTATCGCCGGCCTGTGGTTGTGGCTGGCGCGTGACCGGTCCGAGGCCGGCGGCGAAGCGCGGCCCGGGGCGGACGTCGCCACAGCCCGCGCCGCTCGCGGTGCACCAAAGGCACCCGGTACCGCCGAGGCGCGGCGTCGCACAGGTGCCGCGGCAGAGCGGGAGCCGGACGCCCCGGCATCCGAAGGCGCCGCCGCGGGCGAGCCGCGGCAGACGGACACCCCCGACGCCATGGAGGTCACCCGCACGCTCAACGCGCTGCTCGACGACGACACCGATACCGAGGCCATTCTGCGCGAGGCCCGCCGCTTGAGTCGGCACCCCGATCCGGAAGTCCGCAGCGAGGCCGCATTCGCCTTTCACTGGGTGGGTTTGCAGGCCTTGCCCGACCTGACGAAGATGCTGGGCGACCCCGATCCCGATGTCGAGGACGACGTGCGCACGTTCTGGAAAGACGGTGTGGCCGGGATCGAGAACGAAGCGGACAAGGCGGACATGCTGGAAGCAGCGTCCGAGGTCTTTGGCGACACCATCTCGCTCGATTTCCTGGACGACCTGGTCATGGAGCTCTCGATGCTGGAGGACGAGGTGGCGCTGCCCAGGCTGGTGGAGACCCTCAAGCGGCTGGAGGACAAGGAACAGGTGGAACTCGTCACCGAGGCGATCGAGGCGATCACGATGCCGGACGAACCCGCCGTCGGCAAAGCGGAAGTGCTCCGGAAAGCGGCCCAGTTCCAGGCCGAACTGGAGGCGGAGCGGGCGGCCGAGGCGGCCGAGGCCGAAGCGGATGGCGGGGATCCCGACGCGCCTACGGCTGTTGCTCCGATGAAGGTTCCTTTTCGACGGACAAAGTGACCGCGGCCGGTTTGAGGTCGGGATAGAAGAAGCGGACTTCCGTCAAGTCTTTCTGCAGCAGCGCTTGCGCCGTTTCCCGGGAGATTTCGCCGGCGACGGCAAGGTCCCTGCCGCGGGGTGCCTTGGTTACCGTCATTCGCAACCCTTCGGCGGCAGGTTCCCAGGTCAGTTTTTCCGGTTCCAGGGTCATCCCCTTTGCCCGGACCGTCAACCGGAACGCCCGTTTCCCGGTGCCGGACGGAACCGCAATCTGCCGGGGAACGGTCATCAGCGCGGCGCCCGCGAGGACACGGAAGTAAACCTCCAATGGTTCGGCGCGCTGGCCGCCGGAGACCGGCAGCGTGATCGTGGCGTTGTGCCGTTCGTCCGTCCGGGGCGTGAAAACGGTTGTCAGGAGGTAACTGGCGGTCTCCCCGAGGTTCGTGGCCAAGGTGAGCGCGACCCTCAGGTCGCCCAGCGTCTCCACCCTGGGCGTGCCGAGAAAGAGGTTGGTCTCGGTCGCGGAGAGGGTCAGCAGGTTGGTCAGCGCCATGCCCGCGTGTTCGGCGGTCAGGATCACCGTCTGGGTGGGTAGACCGGCGAAAAGCGGAATGACGCTGCCGGTGAGGGAAACGGCCACATGGGGTGATTCGGGGTCGTTGGAATGGACCCACAATCCGCGTTTGAACAAGCCGTGCACCTGCGCGGCATCGAGCGCGACCGCCAGCACCGCCTCTTGGCCCGCCGGAATCTCGGTCCGGTCGAGCGTGCCGCGGATGCACGGGCAGGTCGGCACCAGGCGCTCGATCCGCAGCGGCGCCGCTCCCTCGTTGCGGATGCGGAACGGCACGTTGGTGATGCCGTAGCTGCGGATGCTGCCAAGATCGACGCTGTTGGTCGGGAGGAGGCGCAAGGCCGGTTGCGGCGGCAGTGCCTCCGCGGCACGGATTTCACCATTCAAAAGGAAAACCGCAAGCGTGAGCGCAAGAGCCGGGGAGAGCCGCCAATGGGGCGGTGTGTGCGTCTTCATTTCACCATAATCCCAAAACCGACCGCGCGGGACAAGTGCAAACCTTGTGCGGATGCGGTTCCCCCCGCAGGGTCTGCCGTGCGCGGTGGACAAGCCGCGGGCGACCTGTCACAATCACCGGTGTCGCGGATGCCGCCGGCGCGGTGCGGTGCGTCGTGCAGGGGAGGATGATGAATTTTCCGAAACAACTCAAGGCTGCGGCGGCCGGAGCCCGGCGGCGGACATGAAACGGCAGACGGAATTCAAGGTCCCGGGGACGGCGGCCGGAAAGGCGCTGGCCGATTTCCTCGCCGCCCGCTTTCCCTACCATGACCGGGTGGGGTGGTGCGCGCGGATCGCTTCGGGCCATGCCACGGTGAACGGGCGGATGAGCGCGCCGGAGGCGCCGCTCCGGTCCGGGGACCACATCGCCTACGACGTGTCCGACATCCCCGAACCGCCGGTCGATTTCGCCGTCGGCGTCGTCGCGGACGACGACGACCTGCTGATCGTCGATAAAAGCGGCAACCTTCCCTGCCATCCGGGCGGCCGCTATTTCAACCACACGCTCTGGGCGTGGCTCAAGGAGGTCCGCGGCCTGGGCGATCCGCAACTGGTGAACCGCATCGACCGCGAGACGTCGGGGCTGGTGGTGGTCGCCAAGAATCCCGCCGCGGCGCACAACTGCCGCAAGCAGTTCGCCGGCCGCATGGTGGAGAAGCGGTACACCGCGCTCGTCGAGGCGGACGCCTTTCCCGAAACGGTGGCGTGCTCCGGCTGGCTGACGGCCGACGCCGCCTCGACGGTGCGGAAGAAGCGGCGCCTGATTCCCGGCGGCTCGCCCGACGCGCCGCCCGCGCCGGGGGCGGAGTGGGCCGAGACCCGCTTCCGCCTGCTCGGGCAGCACCGGGGGGTGGCGCTGATCGAGGCCCAGCCGCTCACCGGCCGGCTGCACCAGATCCGCGCGACGCTGCTGGCGCTGGGCTTTCCCGTGGTGGGCGACAAGCTCTACGGTGTCGACGAGACGCTTTTTGTCCGCTTCTGCAAAGGCGCGCTGGGCGAGGCCGACCTGCGGGCGCTGCGGATGGAGCGGCAGGCGCTGCACGCATCGGGGCTCGCTTTCCGCCACCCCCGCTTCGGTCGGCCCGTGTCGTACGCACTCGACCTTCCGGAGGACATGCGGCGGACGCTCGCCGCCGCCGAAGCCGGGTGAGCGCGTTTCGTCAGGGGGCGCGCCCGACCCACAGCCGCTCCCGCGTCTCGGCGCCGCCGGCTTGTTTCAGTCCGGGGAGGTCGCAATCGATCAGCAGGAAGCGTCCCTTCGCCGTGGTGAGCGCGACGGCCGCGCCTTCATGGTGGGCGACCGCCTTGCCGTCGACGGTGAGCGGCAGCAGCTCGAACGCCGTGACCGGGCGGGCGGGCGCCTCGTCCAGCACCTGCACGCATGCCACCGTCGCCGCTTGCCGGCGCGCTAGGAACATCGGCTTCAGCGTCGGCCACCAGCCGTTCCACGCCTCCCCCTTGATCAACTCGCCCGCGCCGTCGAGCAGCCCCTGCCAGCGTCCCGCCTGTGGCCCCTCTTTGCTTCCCTCGATCTTGTATTCGACCGCCCAGCGGTTCACACCGCGCGCCACGGCGGGGTTGGTGACGGCCTGGTAGAGCCTGCCGGGAGCCTCGCCGTGGAAGGCGGGATAGGCATCGAAGGCGAGGTCCGGCGTGGCGGTGACCGCGCCGGGGCAGTGGAAGGAGAAGCTGAACCGGCGCGGCTTGTCGGCGCGGAGGCGGTCGACAACCACATAGGCCTCGTCGATGATCGCGACCACGCGCGTTGCCGCCACGCCGGGATAGAGCGGTATCCTGAGCGGGGCCTCGAATTTCGCGGCGGGGAAGTCGCCGCCCAGGATCGCCGTCTGCCGCGCGCGGTTGCCCGTCTGGTTCAGTCCGTCCACCTCCGGCACGTTGCCGCCCAGCGTGCTATAGGAGAGATAGGGCGTGGGCAGCGAGACGCCGTAGGAGACGCGCGAGATGCTGGTGTTCAGCGGGGTCAGGTAGTTCAGCAGGTCCCGGCCGCCGCGCCAGGTCGAGCCGCCCCACATGATCTGCACCGACTGGTAGCGGGCGGTTGTGCCGCGGCGCAGCGTGGTGCGGCCCGCCATCTCGAGCGTGCTGTTGCCCAGGGGCCGCTCGGCCGATTCGTCGAAGAGGTAGGAGTCGTCATGGAAAAGGCGTGCCGCCTTGCGGTAGAGGGGGGCGTTGCCGGGCGAGGCGTTGGGGGAGAAGGCGATGGGGGCGTCGAAGATCCGCTTGACGCGGGGGGTGAAGAACGTACCGCCCAGGGCTTCGTAGACCTCGCCCAGCTGCGTGATCGGGCCCAGTGCCGCGAAATGGTAGGGGAGTTCGTTCTCCAGCGAGAAACCGTCCTCGGAGAACGTCAGTTCGACCTGGTCGAACAGCCCGTAGTCGCCGGTGAACGTGCGCGCGGCGAGGTACCAGTTGCCGGCGTTGATGGCGGCGCAGCCGGCGGCGCTGTTGATCTCGCACTGCTGGTTCACGCAGACACGGTGGACCTGGACGTCGTCGCCTTCGATGGCAAAGAAATCTCGCTCGATCACGGCGCGCTCGGCGGGCGTGATGCACGGCGCGCCGGCCACGAGGTCGTACCCGGCGTTGAATCCGTGGACCCACCAGCACTCGCCCAGCACCGCGTGGCCGACGCGGCAGTGGTAGCCGGTGGCGGGACCGCGCGGATAGGCGTAGGTCCAGCCGGGGAACTTGGCGGCGTAGGCCAGCAGCCAGTCGGCCGCCTTGCGCGCGTAGCGTGCGTCCCCGGTCAGCCAGTAGGCCTGTCCCAGGGCGTGGCAGGCTCCGCTGTTCATGGAGTGCTTGCGGATGCCCGCCTCCTTGTCGAGATGCTCATACCCCTCCAGATCGTGTTCGCCCTTGACGCAGCGGTGCTTGCGGAAGTTCACCAGGTCCAGGTTGATCTCGTAGGTGTGTCCGTGCACGGGGCATTTGTAGCCGGTGGGATAGCCGTGGCGGATGTCGTGCACCAGCACCGGCTCGCCGAGCGCCGCTTCGGCCCGGCGGACGATGGCGTTGCTCTCCCCGGCCGTGACGAGGGCGCGGTTACCGGCCGGGACCATGTAGGGGCGCTTGAGATTGCGCGGGGGGACCACGCCGCCGACCTTCCAGACGACATACCCGCGGTACCAGGTGGTCAGCGAGAGCGGTTCACCGTCGATCATCGCGTACACCGGAGTCTGCTCGAAAGTGAGGGGCGGCAGAGCCGCCGCGGCCTCGACCGGCAGGGTGAAGGTCAGCGTCACCTTCTCCGCGGCGCCGGGCGCCAGCGAGACGCGCGACCGCGAAAACGCCGGGGTGAAACGGACGCACTCCCGCGGATCGAGCGACAGCGAGACCGACTGTGTCCGCCGGGTGGCGTTCGAGACGACTAGCGGAAAGCGGGTCACGACCCGTTCCGGCTCCCACGCGCTGACAACGTCTCTGGCGTCGCAGGTCAGTTGAACCGGGAACTTGACCAGCCGCACGTCGCGCACGCGGATGCGGCGCCACTCCTTCTCGTCGGCCCGCTTCAGCGGCGAGTTGGAGAACAGCAGCTTGAAAACCAACTGGCCCTGGGCGTTGGTGGTGGCACCGATGCGGTCGTCGTCCAGGTTGAGGTCGAGCCAGACGTCGTTCCAGCGGTCGGGGTTGTAGCGCTCCTTGTTGAGGTACCAGTTGCGTCCGCCTGTCTGCACCATCAGCAGCGAACCGCCGCCGATGAACTTCCATTGCAGGCGCACGGCGTCGAAGTCCTCCAGACGGACCCCCGGCAGAGCCAGCGTGGCGCTCCCGCCCAGGGCCGGGTTCTGGCTCCATTCCAGGCACAGTGAACCGGTTTCGTCGTCCACCACGCGCGCCAGATTGTCGCCTTCCCACGCCGGTTGCACTGTGGCCGATTCCAACCACAGCATTTTGGTGCTGCCGACTTCCTCGGCGACGGGCGCGCGGCGAATTGCCTCGTCGGCCGCCAGAACGCCGATAGCCGCACTGGCGACGGTGCTGATCAGACACAGGGAAGAGCATTTTCTCATGGTCGTTCTCCTTGCTTGAAGGCTATTCGTAACTTTCAGCAGAATCGGTGCCAATATTCTGGCGATACCGATACCGGTACCGATTCCGATCCCGATCCCGGCCGCGACTCCGGCGCCGCCGCCGATTGCTTCATCTCCATCGTTGGAATCGCCGCCTCCGCACACGTATCCCAACGACTGGAACAATATGTGCTTTAATACAAAAATTTACATGACGTTCCGTCTGACACCTTCGTATGCGATACCGTTGATCGCCGCAGCGTGGGCTGTTGCCGCCTGCGGCCAGGGAGACCGCGTGGCGATGTGCGACATCGCCAGCCGCGTGCGGATCCGGGCGAGTCTGGTGGCGGAGGAGTCGGAGCTGATCCACAACCAGCTCAACTGGCCGCAGGTGGTCGAGGCGGTCGAGGACGGCGCCTGGGTCGAGGCGGGCGAGCGGATCGTGTTGTTCGACGCCTCGCAGACGTCGAACGAATGGACGCGGTTGACGCACCGCAAGCGGATTTCCGACACCGAGCTGCAAACGAGCCTGACCGGGCAGGACAACCGCCTGAGTGAACTGTCCGACACGTTGCAGGCCTCCCGCGACCGGCTGGCGGTCGAGCAGGCGCGGCTTGAGGCGCTCCTCTCCGAGCCCGACACCAATGCGCTGCGTGTGGCCGAAGGCCGCGTCCGCGTCACCGGTCTGGCGTGCGAGGCGGCCAGCAACGAATGGGTGCGGGCACGCCAGCGGCTTGATGCCGGCCTCGTCTCGCCCGCTGCGTTTGAATCGTATCACTCTGCATACATGCAAGCGCAGGCGCGGGCCGACCATGCCGCCGAAAAGGCGCGGCTCGCCGCGCGTCCGGCCGACCCCCTGAAGATCGAGCGGCAGCACCGGGTGCTCGACAACCTGCGGATCGAGCTGACCAACCTGGTGGTGCAGATCGAGGACACGCGGAAGATCGTCGAGCTGCAGAAACAGGCGGCGGAGATGCGGGCGCGCTCCCTGGACCGCCAGATCCGCGAGCAGGAGGAGGCGCTGGCCAACGTGCGCGTCACGGCGCCCCGAGCCGGCTACGTCTCGTACACGCGTGATTTCGTCCGCCGCTACTCCAGCGGCACCGAGCGGATGTGGCGCAAATACGTCTTCGCGCGGATGCCCGACTCCAAGTCGCTGGTTTTGCGGGGACCGATCGACGAGGATCGGCGCCGCTTCTTCAATCTGGGCGACCCGGTCGAGATCCGCATGATCGGCCGCCTGGGCGAGCCGATCACCGGCCGCATCACCGCGATCTCGGAACAGGCGCGCGACCAGGCCGAACGCGAGGATGCGGGGTGGGGAGGCCCCTCCGAATACGGCGTCAAGGTCTACGACGTGACGATCGCGCCCGACGAACGGCAGCCGTGGATGCGTCTGGAGATGCACGCCGAGTGCGAAATCCGCGCCGCCCACCCGATCGCGGCGCCCGCCGTGCCGGCCGAATTCCTCATCAACCGCGACAACCAGAGCCTGCTGATCATCGACGGCCGCCTGCGTCCGGTCTCGGGGACGGTCGTCGAAGGGCTCTTCGTGCTGAACGACACCAACCTCGTCGGCGCCGCCGTCTCGCGGCGCTTGCCGCCGCGCCGGGACGGCGTCGACGACACGGCCCCTTCCGACGTCTTGTTCGAGACCTCGGGCGAGCTGGTTCCCGCCGACACCGCCGACGTGATCATCCGCGACATCTACGGCTGGCAGAAAATCGCCTGGCTGATTCCCGAAAACAGCGTCGTCACCGCCGGCGCGGTGGTGGTCACGATCGACGACAAGGAGACGCGTGAACGCCTGACCGAGGCCGAGCAGCGGCTGCAGGAAACGGTCAGCAGCCGCGAGGCGTTCGAACAGTCGAGCGCCGTCGCCGCCCGCCAGAACAAGGCGCTGCTGGCGACCGGAAGCAACAACGTGCGGATCGCCGCGATCGATCTGGCCCTCGCCCGGCGGGGGGCCGACGAGGCCGCCGTCGCCGACGCCCTGCTACAGGTCCGGCTCGCGGACGTCGCCGCCGCCGACCGCAAACGCGCCCTCGACGCCGTCGTCCGCCGCCCGCCCGGGCTCACCTCCCCCATGGAGCAGGTGCGCGCCAAGCGCGATTGGCAGAAGGCCGCGCTGCAGGCCGAGCAGGCGCGGCTGCGCTTGAACACGGTCGTCTCGCAACCCGGCACGCTGGCGCTGACCCGGCTCGAAACGGCCCTCGACGAGGCGCGCCTGAACCTCGCCGCCGCGCTGCGCAAGGACCGGACGGCGGTCTTCTCCTCGCGCAGCGAACTGCGGCGCCACCTGCGCCACGAGAACTGGCGGCGGCGCTATTGCGAACGCGCCCGGAAATGGCTTGAGAACCTCGTCGTGCGCGCGCCGCGCGGCGGCCGGGTGCGCTACAAGCGGATTTGGAGCAGCCAGACCTTCAGCAAGGTGACGGGCGGCGCCATGATCGCCACCGCCTTCGCGCCGTTGGCGATCGCCGATCTCTCCAAAATGGAGATCCGCGCCGAAGCGCCCGAACGGTTCTACACCGAAATGACGGCCGGCCGCCGCGTGCTGGTCCAGATCCCGTCGATCTCGGACGCATACTACAACGGCACCGTTCTCGACGTGGAGTATCTGTTCGAGGAAAAGAAGCCGAAGAGCCTCGAGCGCGGCATCTATTCCGAGCACGAGGCGCTCGGCGAGACCGTCTTCTTCATGCGCGTCGCGGTCGATGCCGACGCGGGCGTGCCGCTGCAGGCGGGCGCGGCGGCGCGGATCGTGGTCCCCAAGCGGCGGGAGGCGGCGCCATGAAGCGGACGCGCATCCTCCGGCGGCTCGGCGGGACGGCGGCGGTGGCGGCCTTGGCCGCCGGATGCCTCGTTCTTGCCCTGCGCAAACGGGCGCCCGCCCCCGAAACGGTCGTTGTCGAGTGGGCCGAGGCGGCCGACCTGCTGCATGAACGCGGCTTTCTCGAGGCGGCCGCCGTCACCCCCGTCCAGCTCGGCGCCAACGGCGAGATCCGCGAGATGGCCGACGACGGCGCGGCGGTGGCCGCGGGGCAGATCGTCACCCGCATCGACGAGACCGCTTATCTCGAGCGGCTCGCCAACCTCGAAGTGGAGATCGAAACCTCCGAGACAACGCTTGCCATCCGTCAGGCCGAACGCGCCGCCGCCGAGGAGGAGATCATCGATGCGCTCGTCCTGGGGAGCAACCGTCTCGCCCTGGCGCGGATGGAATTGGACTACATCCGGCGCGGCCTGACCGCGGACGAGCGCCGCGAACTGCAGATCGCCTGCGAGCTGCGCGCGATCGAATGCGCCGAGGCCGAAGACGCCGTCGCCCGCGAACGCGCATGGGTCGCCGACGGACTTGCGTCGGCCGCCACGCTCGAGGACGCCGGGCGCCGCCTCGGATCGGCGCGCGCCGCCCTCGAGGAAGCGCGGATCGAATACGGCATCCAGACCGGTCCGCCACCGGCTGAGACCCTGCTGGAGGGCGTCCGCACCGTCGAACGGCTGCAGGGCGAGCTGCGGCGCGGACGCCGCGCCGGCGAACGTCGCCTCGCCAAGACCGACGCCGAGATCGACGAGGCCCGGGCGCGCCTGCGGCTGAACCGCCTCGACTACCTCATGTCCAGCAACGAGTGGGCCAGTTGTTCCGTGGCGGCGCCGACCTCGGGGGTTTTCCGCGCCCGGCTCTTCAGCGACTGGCGCCAGGGCGGGGTGTGGCAGACGATCAAGCCGGGGGTCTCGCGCGGCCGGCTTGACCGCATCGCCGACATCGTGCAACCGGGCGAGATGCGGGTGCAGATCATGCTGCACGAGGCCGACATCGAGCGGGTCGCCACCGGCATGGCGGTCCGCGTCCACGTTCCCGCGCTCGGCGCCGGCCGCGTGTTCGATGGGGTGCTGCACACGGTCGGGGGCGTCGGCCGCGACCGCTTCGACGTCGCGCCGAGGGGGATCGAACGGGCGGTTTCGGGCGTCACCGTTTTCAACGCCTCGATCCGGCTGCTCGCTTCCGACCCCGCCCTCCGCCCCGGCATGTCGGTGCTGGCGTCGATCGTGCGCGAACCCGGGCGGGAGCGCCTGCTGGTCCCGCGCGAGGCGGTCGGCCGCGGCGCGGCCGGCGACCGGGTGGCGCTGGCCGACGGGAGCGTCCGCGCCGTCGCCGGACGCTTCTTCGGCAGCCGGTTCTACGAGGTGGGCGAAGGGCTCCGGCCCGGCGAACGGATCCGGCGCCGCTTCGCGGAGGAGGGGCCATGAGCGCGCCGGGCGACATTCTGATCCAGGTCAAGGGCCTGTGCCGCGACTACGTGATGGGCGCCGCCACGGTGCAGGCGCTGCGGGAGGCCGACCTCGTCATCCGGCGCGGCGAGTTCGTGATGATCGTCGGCAGCTCGGGTTCGGGCAAATCGACCCTCATGCACCTCCTGGGTTGCCTCGACCGCCCTACCGCGGGTTCCTACATCCTCGACGGTCAGGAGGTCGCGACGCTCGACGACGAAACGCTCTCGTCGGTGCGCAACCGGAAACTGGGTTTCGTCTTCCAGCGCTTCAACCTCCTCCCCAACCTGACGGTGGTGGAGAACATCGCCGTGCCCCTCGTCTACGCCCGGCAGGACCGCGCGGCGCGCCAGGCCGCCGCCGCGGCGATGAGCGGGCAGTGCGGCCTGGACACGCGGTTGGCGCACAAGCCGTCCGAGCTCTCGGGCGGCCAGTGCCAGCGGGTGGCGATCGCCCGGGCGCTGGTGAACCGTCCCGAGATCCTCTTCGCCGACGAGCCGACCGGAAACCTCGACAGCGCCACCGGCCGCGAGATCATGGAATTGCTCCACCGTCTCAATGGCGAGGGCTACACCATCATCATGGTCACCCACGACCGCGACCTCGCCGAGGACGGAACCCGCAAACTCGTCATGCGCGACGGCCGCATCGTCACCGACGAGCCGGGCCGCCGCGCCCGCCGCGCGCCCGCCGCGGCCGCGGCCGCCGCGGACTCCGTCCGCGCGGCGCGCGACGCGGCTCGTGGCCGCCTCGGGCTCCTGGATCTCGTGCGCATCGGCTTCCGCGAGGGACTGCTGGCGCACAAGCTGCGCAGTTCGCTGACCATGCTCGGCATCGTCATCGCCGTGGCCGGCGTGATCGCCATGTCCTCCTTCTCCCAGGGAAGCAAGAAGAAGCAGGAGAACCAGATCAAGGCGCTCGGTGCCAACCTGATCCGCGTGAACGACGTTCTGCTCGAAGGAGAGAAGCTCACCGCCGCCCGCCAGGCCGGGTCGACCGGGCTTTCGCTCGACGACGTCCGGCGCATCCGCGAGACCGTCGCGGGCGTCGAGTCCGTGGCCGCCTCGCGCGCCGTGAAACTCAACCTCGCCGGCGCCGAGAGCGGCCTCTCCGCGGCGATCAGCGGCGTCTGCGGCGACTACCTCTCCGTCAACAACCTGCGGATGGCCGAAGGGCGTTTCATCGACGAACGCGACGAGGAGACCTGCGCCCGCGTCGCCGTGATCGGGCAGGCGGTCCGCGCCCGCCTCGGGGAGGCGGGGGCGCCGGGCCGGCTGTTGCTGCTGGGCGGGCAGCCATACGAGGTCGTCGGTGTCCTCGCCGGCCGCGAGGTCGACATCAAAGGGCTCGAGGCGACCGGCGCGCGCGACGCCAACTACGACATCCTGCTGCCGATGCGGACCGTTCTTGCCCGCACGCGCACCGTCGACCTGCGCAGCGAGATCGACGAGATCCAGGTGAAGCTCGAGGCCCCCGAGCTGCTCTACGACGCCGGCACCGCGCTCCGCCGCATCATCCAGGCGGCCCACGGCGGCGTCGAGGACTTCCGCCTCGTCGTTCCGTTGGAGCTGCTCAAGCAGAAACAGCAGGCGCAGCGGCTGCTCGACGTCCTCACCCTCTGCATCGCCGGCATCGCGCTGGTGGTCGGCGGCATCGGCATCATGAACATCATGCTGGCGTCAGTCACCGAGCGGACCCGGGAGATCGGCGTCCGCCGGGCGGTCGGTGCTTCGGAAAAAGGGATCCAGCACCAGTTTCTCTCCGAGGCCGTGATCCTCTCGGTCACGGGGGGAATCGCCGGCATGGCGCTGGCGGCCGGCGTGGTGCTGGCCGTTTCGCCGCTGATCCGCCTGCCGATCGCGTTCGCGCCCGGCATCATCGTGCTGGCAGTCGGCGCGGCGATCGCCACGGGACTTGTTTTCGGGCTCTATCCCGCCCGCCAGGCGGCGCGCATGGATCCGGTCGAGGCGTTACGCTATGAATGATTGCACCCTTTCTCTTTTCACCCGTCGTCCGAGGCGCCTCCGCAACGCGGTCGCGCTGGCGGTGCTGGTCGCCACTGCCGGCACTGCGCAGACCACAACCCAGACCCTCTCGCTCGCGGCGTGCGAGGCCTACGCCGTCAGCAACGCCTACACCTTGCAGCGCCAGCGCCTCGCCACCGCCAACAGCGCACTCGACACGGTCATCGCCTGGCAGGAGTTCGCGCCGCGCGTCAGCGCCCAGGCCGGCCACGTGCGCGCCGGCGGCGAGAGCCGCGACAGCGGCGCGCTGGGCCTCAGCCAGCCGCTCCCCTTCGGCCTCAGCGCCGAGGCCGGCGGCAGCGCCGCCGACGACGACACCGCGGCGTGGTCCGCCTCGCTTGGCAAGCGTCTCTGGGGCGCCGGAAGCTGGAGCGGTTCGATGGCCGCGGTCTGGAACAGCCAACTGCGCGAGCAGGTCGCCGCGAACCTGGAGGAACTGGCGCGGCGCGATCTCGTCGAGACGGTGCGCCGCAACTACCACGACGTCATCCGCAAGCGGCAGACGCTGGTCTCCTCGCGCCTGCGCGTCGAACAGGCCCGCCGCAACCTCCAGCTGGCTCAGGCGCGCGAAGAGCCGCTCGACATCGCCACGGCGCAGGTCGAGGTGCCGCAGAACGAGGCGCAGGTGCTGAGCGGTGAACGGGAGGTGCTCGGCGCCATCGACCAGTTGAAGGAGACGCTGGGGATGGAACTGGAGACGCCGCTGGAGATCGACGAGACACTTCCGTTCGCGGCGGTCGCGCCCGATGCCGCCGCCGACATCTCGTGGTGCCTGGAGCACCACGAGAGCCTGGTCAACCGCCGCCTGGCGATTCGCGCCATCCGCAATGACCTGGCGCGCCTGCGCGAAGATGTC
>CAYVKQ010000002.1:8802-28751 GCA_964451945.1 uncultured Lentisphaerales bacterium | reverse complement strand
TAGGCCGCCGCCGTGTCGAAACAGGTCACCCCCCCTTCGATGGCGGCGGCCATGATCGCGCGCACCTCTTTGTACGACGGCTGCCCCGTGCGGTTGGCCACGCCATAGGGAAGCCCGAACTGCACCGTCCCCAGCATCAGGCGCGACAACTTGAGCTCGTCCCAGTCTCGTGTTTCCATCGATCTCCAGTTTTCCATGCCGGGATCTCCACGCCTCACTTCGCCGTGTACCCGCCGTCGACCGGGATGTTGGCGCCGGTGATGTAGGCGGAGGCGGCCGAGGCCAGGAAGACGACCACCCCTTTGAGGTCGGTTTCGTTGGCGAGGCGTCCGAGCATCGTGTTGGCGCTGTAGTTCCGCACAAACGCCTCCGGCTGGTTGTTGAAAAACCCGCCGGGATGG
Organism: uncultured Lentisphaerales bacterium; assembly: GCA_964451945.1. Classification (GTDB taxonomy): domain Bacteria; phylum Verrucomicrobiota; class Kiritimatiellia; order RFP12; family JAAYNR01; genus JAAYNR01. Next base: position 28,350 of record CAYVKQ010000002.1, on the reverse strand, counting down.
ATCGCGTTGACGCGGATGTTGTGCGGCCCCAGCACGCTGGCGGCGAAACGGGTGAAATTGACCATGCCGCCTTTTTCGTAGAAATAGACGGGCGAGGGCGTCTGCATCATATCGGTGCCGGCGTAGTTGAGCGGGTCGGGGCCGCGCAGCCCCATGTAGGAGCCGATGTTGATCACCGAGCCGCCGCCGTCCTTCTTCATCTCCTCCGCCGCCAGACGCGTGATGCAGAAGAGGGCCGAGGCGTTGACCCGCAGGCTTTGGTCGAACGTCTCCATCGGCTGGTCCCACGCGGCGCAGGCGCAGCGGGTGACGGCGTTGTTGACCAGCACGTCGAGCCGGCCGAAGCGCTGCGCGATCGTCCCGACCAGGTCGCGGATCGACGTTTCGTCGGCCAGGTCGAGCGGCAGCGCCGCGACCTCGCCGCCCGCGGTCCGCAGTCCGGACGCCACCTGTTCGAGCGCGGCGACGTTGCGCGCGGCGAGGCAGGTCGTCGCGCCCGCCTCGGCCAGCGCCGCGGCGATCTGCCGGCCGTACAGCCCCGCGCCGCCGGTCAGCAGCGCCACCCTGTCCTTGAGCGAAAAGGATTCGAGAACGGTCATGGGGGGGAGCCTTCCTTTGCGCGCCTAGACCGTTTCGTCGCCATGCGCCCGCATCCAGGCGACCGCCACGTCGTAGGCCTCGTAATCCAGGTCGGCCATCGTGTTGGTGTGCAGCACGACCCCCTCGGCCTCGCCCGCGCGGATCATCTCGCGGTAGCGGTCGAGCTGCCAGCGGACGGCCGCGCCGGTCGCCTGCCGGTTCTCGCCGAAGTTGTAGAGATAGCAACCGAGCATGCGCCGCTTGCCGGCGGTCATCTTTTTGAAAATCTCGAACTTTTCGTTGATCAGCGGCACGTCCGATTCCTTCCAGGTCCACATGATGATGCCGTCGAAGGGATCGATATAGGGCTGGAATATCGCGTCGGCCGCGGCATCGAGGCCGAACTGGTGGGTGTAGAGCACCATCCACATGTCGAGGCTCCGCACGCCATTGTCGTGCAGTCTGCGGTTCACCCGGTGCAGGTTCTCGACGGGGATCCGGGTGTGCGATTCGCCCCATCCGTCGCGGATGAAATCGTCGAACACGCCGCAGATGATGTTCGGGAAAGCCCTGGCCTCCTCGATGAGCGGTTCGATGATCGAGGGATCCTTGCCGGCATCGTAGATTTCCCAGCCGACGCCCTTGAGCGTGGAAAACGATTTGTTGTACTGGCGCCGGTTCACGTTGATGCCGACGGGCACCATGAACACGTTGCGCACACCCAGGTAGAGCGCGCCCTCCATCGGCGTCATGCGCGACGCCTTGTCGTTCCCCCACGCGTTGTTGTAGCAACCCTCGGGATGTCCCCAGAGCCAGAAGCGATCACGCAGCGTTTCCATGATGAATTGTCCTTCCTTTTTGTGATGATACTATGGGTTCGGTGAAACAACCAGTACTTCGCGCCCGCCCTGTTCGCGGCTCTCGATCCCGCCGATAACGAGCCGCATCAGCTCGGCCGTCTCCTCGAACGGGAACGGGCGCACGCCCGTGCGCAGGTAGTCGACAAAGGCCGCCAATTGCGCCTTGAAAGAGAAGAAGCTGTCGCCCGAGGCGAGCTGGACCTTTCCCGCCGTGCCGCAGAGCTGCAGGCAGCCGAACGAACCGGTCATGTCGCCGATCGCGGCGACGACCACATCGATGCCGCGGCGGTGTTTCAGATGGACGATGTTGCGGTCGGCGGTGCCGCTGTTGCGGACGGAGACAAAGCCCGGGCCGACGATCGGATACATCCCCTCGAGGGCGTGGATGCCGTACCGCTCCCAGGTCTTCGGCGTGGTGATGCTGACGAAGCGCAGCTCGCCCAGCTCGCGCGTCGACAGGCGGTAGGGCAGAAATTCCTTTGTGTAGCGCATGCAGCTCGACGAGAGGATGGCATGGCCGTCGCGCACCCAGCCGGAAAAGGTTTCGAGGTCTTCGCGGTTGTCGACCATCGGCTTGTCGATGAAGAGGGGCAGCCCCGCTTCGACGAACGGCCGCGCCCGCGCCACGTGCTCGGCGCCGTTGTCGGTGGCGATGATGACGGCGTCGACTTTCCCGATGACCTCCTCGGGCCGCGCGACCACGTGGGGAATCCGCGAGCAGGCGGCCACGTGTTCGGCGGTGAAGCCGCCATCGCCGGTGCAGCACACATGCGTCACCGCCGCGCCCGGGATGCCGAAGGCCTCCGGCGGCTCCTTGTTCAGGTAGGCGGGGATGCCGGGGAAGGGGCACTCGCGCGTCATCCGTTCGCGGTCGTAGCCGTTGAAGATGGCGCTCCACGAATAGGGGTGGCCGTTCCCCGAGGTGCAGCCGATCATGGCCAGGCGGATCGCGCGGCCGGCGCGGCAAAGCGGTTTCATCTGTCTGTCGCTCCTTTCCCTTTACACGCACCGCAGCGCGAACAGGTCGGCATCCTTGAGTTCGACCGCCAGCCGCACGGACATTCCGGCGAGGGCGGAAAGGTCGGCGCCAGCCGCCCACGACACGGGGGCGTCGAGGCGGTCGCCGTAGACCGGGGAGCTGTCCGTGAAGGCGCGCCCCGCGACCGGACGCCCGTCGGAATGCCGGATCTCGACCGCGACGGAGCCCACCGCCGACGTGCTGAAGTTGAGCCGCAGCTCCCGTCCGGCGAGGCGCAGCGGGCGGGTCACCATCCGGCCGCCCGCATGGCCGGCGCCGACGCTGGCGAACCCCCAGGGGCGCAGGCTGAGGCGCCGCAGACGGTTGTCCGCCCAGCCGTAGTGCTCGCTCACGTACATCGACCACTCGTCTTCGCGCAGCGGCAGGATGCCGATCCCCGGGCAGGTGTTGCGGTGCGTCCAGTTGCGCGCGTCGAGGCCGGCGCGCAGCCACGCCTCGGGGAAGGGGCGGCGCCAGTGGATGCCATCGCGGCTCGAGAGCATCACCGCGTCGGTCATTCCGGCCATCCCCGGATGTCCGTTGCCGGGATAGTGCATGGCGCTGATGTCGGCCAGCGGCGTCGTCCGCGCGGCCACGTAGCGCATGGGGAACGACAGCAGAATGTGCTCGGCGCCGGGAACGGGCGTGGTCGCGTTGGTGTAGAACTCCTCGACCGGCGCGCCGTCGTCGTAGCGGTGCGGCACCGGAGCGGTCCAATGGGCGAAGTCTTCCGAGGTGCAGCTCTGGATGGCGCGGCCGCGCCCCGCTTCGAAAAAGCGGCTGAAGAGGCGGTAACGCCCGGTGATGTCATCCCAGAAAGCGACATTGGCACTGTCGAACGCGCCCGGAACGGGCAGCGGTTCCTCGCCGATCAGGCGCCAGTGAATGCCGTCGGGCGAAGCCAGGCCGTAGAGGCCGTTCCGCTCGCTGCCGCCGACGGCCTTGAACCGCGCGTCGGGAGCGCAGGCGGGGTTGCGGTCGATAAAGGGGACCAGGTTGTGCGCCTGCACGCCCTGCCAGACCACGTTGTTCCTGCCGCCGTCGCCGAAGTCGTAGACCCCCAGCTCGGGCCGCTCGAAATGGATGCCGTCGCGGCTGAACGCGACATGGGCGGTCTGCCGGCACGAGGTGTCGCCCGCGTTCCCTTTGCCCGGTGCGCTGCCGCGGTAGTAGAGCAGGTAGCGGTCGCCGTCCTGGATCAGGACGTTGTACACGCTGCTGCTGGCTTTTTCCAGCGGCCCGCCGACCTGGAACACCACCTCCTCCCGCTTGGGCGGATGGAGGCGCAGGCGGGCATCGCCTTCGAAGCGGTCGACCAGGGTGTCGTCGACGAACAGCTCTCGCCGGCTGCCGACGGGATAGGGGTCAGGATTCATGGCAGCGCCCAGCGCGACCACAGCAGCGAGCATTTTTCGCCGGCGGTGACTTTCTGGTAATAGACCGTGAAGAGGCTGCCGTCGCCCAGCTCGACGGTGGCCGGGTAGCCAAGGTCGCCGTCGGGACCGTCGTCGCGCAGGATCAGATCGTGCTCCCAGGTGGCGCCGTCGTCGCGGCTGATGGCGACCCGCTGGCCGAAGGGCTCCAGGCGGTAGCCGTATGTCAGGACCAGCGCGCCCGACGAATGCCGCAGCAGGTGCGGCGGCGATCCGTGGAAGCCAAGCGGGCGGGCCGGCGTCCAGGTCGCGCCGCCGTCGTCCGACTCGGTCTGCATGAGGCTGAACGTGGGGATCCCCGCCGCCGCCAGCGATTTGCCACTGTGGTCCTGGATGCGGATCATGCCGAGCAGGCGGCCCGAGGGGAGTTCGACCGCATGTGGCTCGTGGTAGTTGGCGGGATCGGTCTTGTCGCACACCGGCACCGTGCCGACGACCTGCCATGTGCGGCCGCCATCGGCGCTGCGGGCGGCGGCGACGCGGCCGGCGCCCTGCCCGCCGTAGTCGCAGAGGTCCTTGCCCAGATAGAGCAGGCCGCCCTTTTGCAGGCGGATCGGACCGTGCGGCGCCGAGAGCGGCGCGCGGATCGGCTCGCTCCACGTCGCGCCCGCGTCGTCGCTGAGCATCACCCACGAACCGAGCAGCGCCTGGAGCTGTTCGCCGCCGCAGGCGGCGTGGGCCTCGGCCCAGCACGCCTTCTCCGCCTCGGGCAGCCAGGAGGGAATGCCGCTTTTGCGCGAGGCGATCGAGCGGAACCACGAGACCAGCAGCCGTCTGCCGCCGAGGGCGACCACGCCCGCGTCGCGGTCGTCTATGAGGGAGTCCTGGATGACCCGCGGGGGCGACCAGCAGCGGCCGTCGTCGCGGCTGACGTGGAACACAGTCTTGCCGAAGGGGCAGACGTGCTCGGCACGCAGTCCCGAGCTGGCGACGAACAGCGTGCCGTCGTCCAGGCGGGCCACCGACGGCCAGCCGAAATAACCGAGACGGTCGCCGGGCAACCGGCAGACAACCCCATGCGCCACTTCCATCCGCCTGCTCATATCCCCGCCTCCCCCGCCCCTCACCGCGCGTCGTACGGAACGCGTTGGGTGATGAGCATGGTCAATACTTTGTCAGATAATGCGGCAGGAGGTCAACCATTGGATGGCGGCGTTGCCCAGCCGGGGAATACGTGCTACCGTTGTACCCGGGCTCGCGGAATTCCACAAGCGGCGGATGTGGGACGGGAGCGGGTCTTGGCGCGGGAAGCGTCGGCGAATCCGGCGCGTTCGCGGCACCATGAAAACGGCAATTTCCATCGTTGCCCGTGCAACCGCGCACGGAGGAGCGGTTCGCCGCCGCACAAAGGGATTGGGGGGCCACGGATGACCACACACAGACAGCCTCTCGCCACAGGTCACAAGGCACGCACGGGGATGGCCTCAACCGCGCCGGCGCTGCAGGATGCCGCCGACGGGTTCCCGTTCGGTGCGACCTACGCGCCGTTCTGGCGGAGCCAGCCGCCGCCGCGCGCGGAGTGGGCGGACGACCTGCGCCACATGGCCGATCTGGGGTTCACGGCGGTGAACGTGTTCGCCGCCTGGCACCGCATCGAGAAGGAAGAGGGGCGCTTCGACTTCGACGAACTGGATCATGTGGTCGCGTGCGCCGCCAAGGCCGGGCTTTCGGTCAGCATCAAAGTGGCGGTCTTCCGCAGCTTCAGCCTCTATCCGCCGCGCTGGCTGATGCGCGCCTACCGGGGCGAGGGGATCCGCGACCGCGACGGCAAATGCCAGGTCGGCGGCCTCTGCCGTCTGCCATGCATCGACGACCCGCTCTACCAGCGCCAGGCCCGCCGCTATTTCGAAGCGCTGGTCCGCCATTTCGCGGACTCCGGCGTCATGCGCCATTGGATGATCTGGGGCGAGGCGACCTTCCCCGGCGGCTGTTTCTGCCGACACACGGTCGGCCGCTTCCGCGCCTGGCTCCGGGAGCGCTACGGATCGGTGGAGGCGCTGAACGCCGCGTGGAACACGGAGTCGCCCAGCGACTACGTGTCCTGGTCGGAGATCGAGCCGCCGCTGACGCAGGGGCACTACGGCGGCTACGTCCCCTACCTGGACTGGCAGCAGTTTCTGGACGCCAACCTGACCGCCCATGTCGCGTGGCTGCACGGGTTGGTGCGCGCGCTCGACCGGCGCCACCCGACGCTCGTCGAAACGTGGCTGGGCAGCGAGAACGAGAGCGGCGGCGGCAAGGACGAGTGGCGCCTGGCGGGCGCCGCCGATCAACTGGGGCTTTCCACCTTCGACCAGTTGCCCGAGGCGCGGGCCACGAGCATGGAGCGGCTGCGCAGCATCGCCGAGAGCCGCGGCAAAGAGGCATGGGCGGTCGAGCTGCAGGGCGGGCCGGTGATGTTCAGCTGGTTCAGCGGCACCCCTTCCGCGCGGCAGATCGCGCTGCTGGCCTGGCAGATGGTCGCGCGCGGCGCGAAAGGGGTCTTCTACTGGACGTACCGTCCCCGGATGAGCGACGCCGAGGGCGGCGAATTCGGCATGGTCCGCCGCGACGGCTCGCTTACCGAGCGCGCCCGGCGCGTCGGCGAGGTCAGCCGGACCCTGCAGCGGCACGCCCGGCTGTTCCGCACCGCACGGCAGCAGGCGCAGGTGGCGATCTTCAGTTCGCGCATGGGCGAGCATCTGGCGAAGATCGACAACAAGGACCTCCCGCAAAAACCGTTCTATTCGACCGCCATCGCCGCCGCGCACCTGATGATGCTGAAACGGCATGTTCCGGCCGACGGGATCGATCCGGCAGCGATCGCCGGCGGGCGCCTCGCCCGCTACAAGGTGCTGCTCATGCCGTTCTCGCACTGCCTGTCTCGCGAAACGGCCGAACACATCAAGGCCTTCGTCGCCGCGGGCGGCATGGTGATCGCCGATTTTCCATGCGCGCTCAAGGACGAACGCGGCGTGTGCTACAGCACGCTGCCGGGCGCGGGACTCGACGACCTGTTCGGCGCCGTCGAAGAGGACGCCGCGAGGACGGAGGAAGTGCGCATCCGCATGCGGCGCGGCGCCTGGGCCGGCGCGAGCGCCGTGTTCCCGGCAATCACCGCTCGGCATTTCCGCCAGGATCTCGCGCTGCGCGGCGCCCGGCCACTGGGCGTCTGGCCCGACGGCAGACCGGCGATCACCCTGCGCCACTACGGGAAAGGGGTGGCGATCCTGGCGGGAAGCAGCCTGTTCGGCTTCTCCGCCTTGCGCGAGGGAAACCGCCCGCCGAAGCTGGACGACGACCGCATGCGCTTCCTGCAGGCGGCGCTCGCCCGCGCCGGCGTCGAGCCGCCACTTGCGCTGGCGGGCCCGAACGGCGGACCGGCGGCGGACCTGGAGACGTCGGTGCTGGTGGCCGGAACGGAGCGGGTCGTGATCGTGATCAACCACGGCAGGCAGCCCGTCGGCCAGCGTCTGCTGCTGCGCGGCGCCGCCGGCCGGATGACCGATCTGGAGACGGGGAAACCGGTGCGCGCCCGCGCCGTGGCCGATGGCCTGGCGTGGCCGGCGCAAATCCCCGGCGAGTCGTGCAGGGTGTACGGCATCCGCTGAAGTGACGGACCGTGTTTACCCGTCATTTACCGCGCCCCGCTCCGTTGATCGTGTAGTATCCGTAGCGCGTGCCGAGGATGAGGCTAGAGCCCACGGGCGTGAGATCCGTCAAACCCGGATACTGGAGTTGGACCTGTGCGCGTTCGTCGCCGGTCCGCCGGTCGGCCTGGCGGAGAACATTGTCGTCGGCATAGAAATACGCCTGCTCGCCGAGAACCAGCGCGGCACGCCGGATCGGGGCCTGGGCATCCAGGGTCCAGAGCACCGTTCCCGTCTTTCGGTCGAGCGCGCGGAAGATCCCGTCCAGGGAGCCGATGTACACCGCGCGGTCGTCCACCGCGGGCGCCGCTTCGACATACCCTCCGGTTTGGAACGCCCACCGCTGTTTGCCGGTGCGCTTGTCGATGGCATAGACCTGCCCGTCGTCCGACCCCGTGTACACGGCGTCTTCCGTGACCGCCACACCCGAGCGGATCGCGCCGCCGGTCTTGAACATCCACGTGTTGGTTCCTGTCCGGATGTCCACCGCATGGACCTGGCGGTCGAAGGAGCCCAAGTACACGTTCTCCGCATCACCGGCCACGGAGCAGATGACCGGCTGGCCCGCCTCGTATTTCCACAGTGGCGCGCCGGTCTTGCGCTCGAAGGCATATACAAATCCATCGGCCGACCCGACAATCAGCCGGTCACCCACCACACAGGGCGAGCCGGTGATCTTGAACTCCGTCTCATAGCTCCAGACGAGTTCTCCCGTCTCGGCGTCCAGCGCTCTCAGCTCGCAGTCGTCGCCGCCGATGAAGACAAGGTTGTCCACGACCGTGGGAGCAGACTGAATCGCCTTGTAGTCCTTGATCGTGTATGACCAGCCGACACCGCGATCCTCCAGCCGCACGGCGCGCAGCACGTCCCCCTTCGCCAGGAAGAGCATGCCGTTGGCGAAGGCTGGCGTCGTCAGCGCGAAGCGTCCTCCGCCGAGGAACGGCTTGTCCGCAACGAGACGCCCCTCCGGTCCCCCGCTGCCGGCACAATAGGACCGCAGGGACGAGCCGCCGGCCGTGGTCCAGCGCGTCTCGTACAGCTCGATCTCGGAGATGCAGGTATCCCACGTTTGCTGGTTGCGGATGATGCCAATCTTGAACATCCTGGACGTGAGCGGGGACGGCAAGCGGACCACATGCACCGGCCCGCGTCCGGCGCGCTCCACGACGACATTCCGCCATTCCCCGCCGAATTCCTCTTTGAAATCGAGCTCGTCGGCCTTGTTCGGGTCGGTTTCATCCTTCTTCTTCGCGCCGGCATCGTTGCCGGCGACATAGTACTCGATAATGTACTGTTTGACATGTGCATCAGTCCGGGACGGATCGTCGTAAAAAGCGATCGTGCCGACGCTCCGGGGCTTGGCCAGCGTGATTTCGACTGACCCCATGAACTTGGCGGTGCCGGCGGTCCAGCTTTTCCCTTCCACATGGCCATCCACCATCTCGATGGGCTCGACCTGGCGCGACATGTTGAACGAGCCGGAGGCATCGTCGGGGACGACCAGATTGATGGAGACGGTTCTGGCGGCGCTTTCGCGGGCCGCCCGGGTGTTGCCACCGAAGGAGTCCGCCACCAGAGTCAGGTTGGTCCCTTCAAACAGCGCGCGGTGCAGCACGGGGCGCCGCACGGCCAGCCGGCCTTCCGTCGACGCCCTCAGTTCCAGCGTCATCTTCCCGGGCGCTGGTCCGGTCTTGACGGGCAACAGCAATTCCATCCAGCCGCTGCTGGAAGTCGTGCCTTCGCGACTCGTCACGACTGGTTTGTGGTTTCCTTCCAGGGTGGCAACCGCCTGCAGCCGGTCCAGCGGCGCCGCCGCTTTCCATTCGACCACGAAGAAATAGGTGGCAAAAGGTTCGAGGCCATCCGCGCAACACAGCCGGGCCACGCCCGATCCCAGCGCCATCTCCGCGGATCTGTCCACCGCTTCCGAGACCGGCGCCAGGTTGTCGCCGCTCCAGCCGGCCGCCGCGATGAGGTTGGTGGAAAGCCGGACATTGGCGCCGATCTGTTCCAGTTCCGTGTCATAGGGATTGTGCCGGAACGGCAGGATGTCGTCAACGGACCGGAGCTCGGCAAAGAGCGCGTCCACGTGATCCATCGCGAATGGCTGAAGCTCCTTTCTCCAGAGTATTTTTCCGTCGGTTCCGATCCGCATCACTCCGCCGGCGACACTGCCCCCCAGGAGAGAGGCGCCATCGGGCATCGCGGTCAGGCGGTAGAGGATGGGCAACCGCGCGTCCCACAGTTCCTTCCCGCCATCGTCGTAGCCGCGCAGGCGGTCATCCGCATAGACCGCAAAGCCATTCTTGAAGAAAACGCCGGAAACCACGGTGCCTTCGAACCGCAGGGCTTTCAGGATCCGCGCATTCTCCTCCAGGAGCACCACGCGGCTGTTGGAAAAGCCGGCCAGGATCCGTTTGCCATCGGGCGAGATGTCGATGAATTGGGAGGCGGGCCGGGACGCCCAGAAGGTGGGAGCATGCCGAAGCGACGGCAAAGCCACCCCCTCCGGCACACTCGGGGTGGCGATGACCGGCCCGCGCTCGACATGCTTGCCCGTGAGCTGGCAGCCCGGAGCCCGGAAGATCATGACAGATCCCTGGTCGTTGGCAACCGTGAAGATCAGGGAATTGCGTCCGAACGTGACGGTGATGTGGCCGGTGGACTCACGCGGTTTGAACATGTGGGTTCCCGTGACCGCGCCCGACTCCATGTTGACGCCGCGCATCCGGCGCACGGGAATCGGCTCCCCTTTCGGAGTGAACCCCTGCGTGCTCCAGTCGAGCACGATTCCCGTCCGTCCATCGGGCGAGAGCGCCACAAGGTCATCTCTCGGCTGGGCCGCGCGCAGATCGGGATACCCCTTGCGCTTGGAGAAGTAGTCTTCCTGCCAGAGCAGCGTGCCATCGCTTTTCAGACCGCAGGTCAGGTCCCGACCGGCGGCGATGACCCGCTCCCCCTTGGCGGAAAGGGCGATGGCGCCGAGATCGGAAATGCGCCGGCGGGCTTTCCCCTGGGAATCCAATTGGTACAGTGTGCCAGCATAGTCGGCCACCAAAGCCTCGTTGGTTCCGGTGATGCGGGCATCCCGCACCCACTTCTTGGCACCCTTGCCGGCCCAGACGAGCGCGCCGGCGTCATCGAACATAAACACGTTCTTGGCGAAGCTCTCCGTGGCCACCAGGATCCGGCGGCCGTCGTCGGAAACCACCAGCCGCATGACCGGCATGCCGTTCTTCTCGGGATCCACGCCACGCGGGAAGTCGCCGGCGTCGACCGACTCCAGCACGGCGGCCGCCTTCATGGGCGCCGCACTGACCGGGAGATCCTGTGGCGGCGCGGACGCAAGGGTATCCGCCAGAATGGCGGGTTTCGCCAGGGCGGCCAGCGCTTTTTCCAGGCCCGACTGGTCGCCGCCGCTGACGATCACCGCGTCGAAGCCGTAGCGGAACGGGGAGACCACGTGCATGAGCACGCCGCGGCCGGGTCCCGGAAAATCACGGGTGACGCGAACGGGCAGGATGCCCAGCTCGGTCAGGCTGGCCACCAGGGAGCTGGTGCCGGCCACATCGGCGATGACCGCGTGCCCCGAGAAAACGATCTTCGGACCGTTCTGCCGGCGGACAAACTCGGCCGCATCGACGGACAGGGGTGTTCCCGGAATGCCCAGCGCCTGCAGCGTGGCGAACACCGCATTGGTCGGCGTCAAAGACGCCCCGCGCCGTGACGGGCTGCCCGCGGGATTGCGGTCGGGCTCGTAGGGAACCACAACCTTCTTGGCCGCAGCCAAGAACTGGCGCACGCGCTCCGCGTCATAGACCACGACATCGGGCAGTTCCCGCGCCGCAGGCAGGGGCGCATCCGTCCGGGCGGCGACGGCAAAGGAGGCCTCCACCGCCCGGCCGCCGAACAGCTCCCGGGCGATCACGCGCCATTCGCCGGCAGGGTCGTTCGCCGCGATCTTGAAGGTTTCCCGAAGGGGCTCCTTGCCCTTGACCGCACGGTAGATCCGCTGGCGGGTGGCGCCGGCCGGATCGAGCAGTGTCAGTTCGACGGGCGCCAGGATGTCGACGGGCGTGCCCTTGTCGGACCGGACACCGACCGTCGCGGCCAGGCTCTCGCCCGCGGTTACCGCACTGCTGATCTGCAGATCCGGCGCGGCAATGTCCTCCGGCAGGACGGCGTACAGCTTGGCGCCGACGCGCGTCAGGTCGGCCTGGAAACGGCTGGCGCCGGTGTCGGTTTCCACGTCGACTTTCCTGAGCTCGAACAGGTCGTAGACCACCGGCCGGGGCCCGGCCAGGCGCACGGTGGCGAGCACCGGTTCGCGGCTGTAGTGGCCGTTGAACGAGGTATCCTTGACGATGCGGTCGCCGGCGACCGTCAGGAACGCGCTGCCCCCCCATTTGCTGTTCGACAGGTACACATCGGGCGAGTCGCAGTCCGGCCTGCCCGGAAACCGGTTGCCCAACGCGGCTTCCAGAGCGGGACGGATCCGGGCGGTCTGCCGCTTGATGCCGCGGTAGACCTCGTCTCCCCACCCCACGCGGACCAGGTCGAAGTCGCAGCCGAGCTTGATCGCGCCGGGAATTTCGGTCTTGCAGAGTGTGTCGGTGAAGACGAGCCCGCCCTTCTGTATGTACGCCTGGAGCGCCGTGAGCACGGCAGCCGGGAGGGGAAGTTCGATGCCCGTGATGAAGAGCCCCTTGTACGACGCCAGTTTGCCATTCAGAATCCCGCCTTCCGTGATGATATCCGGTGGCAGATGGGCGGCCAGCAGGGCGGAAAAGGCGCTCTCCACGCGTATGAACTGCGTGCCCCTGTGGAACGGCTCGCTCAGGGCCTGTGCGAGGGGATCGATGCCGCCCCATTCGCTGCTGTAGTAGGAGTGCTCGAAAGCCCGCTGCGTCTGCGAGTAGAGGATGGCGACATCGCGCTCGCGCCGGACGTTTTCGAAGACGCCGGCGTACATCGATAACGCCCGGTTCAACGAGGAAATGGAAATCCGTTCCAGGATATGGCCGCTGGTGACGAAACCCCAGGACGTGATGTTCTCATCGCAACGCACGGGGATGGAGATGTTCGCATCGCCGTACCCGATTTCGTCGGCGCCGCAGGCCAGCGCCATCAGCATGTCCTGCCACAGCCGGAAGTGATCGCGGCGCGTCCGGTCAAAATGGAAATGGATCATGGAGTCGAGCGTGGAAATCCGCCTCGACTCATCGAAGGCGCCCAGCGCCGTGCCGAACGACGTGATCAGCGGGCGCTGCCCCGTCTCGTGCTGGCTCGTCCAGCGGCTCATGGGCATGTTGCGGTAGAAGATCTCGGGAACCACCGCCTGGCCGGGGCCCTGCACGCAGACGTCGAACTCGGTGACGGTGTGCATCAGATTGGTGGTGACCTTGTTCACCGCCTCCTGGTACAAGCCGTATGTCTCAGGCAGCAGTTCGGTCCGCAACTGAAAGTGCTTGAGCCAGCGGTCGTAGATCCCGTTCGTGTCGATGCCGGTCTTCGCGAATTCCGTCAGCTCGATCAGCGTGGGACACTCCAACCCGTACCGTTCCTTGTACAGTTTGGGAAACAACTCCTGCTCCCGCACCCGGATCTGATCCTCGTTCAGCCCGTTCCGTCCGCCCATGTCGACATATTCGACGTTGGGCCAGAAACCGAGATCGAAGCCGACCACGTTGGGCCAGGTGGATTTGAGCTTGGCGATGGACTGAAAATCTTCGCGATCGATATCCAGTTCCGGGAACGGACCCCACCGGAGGTTCTCGATCAGCGACATCCGCCAGAACCAGGCTTCCATACCGTTGGCCAGCAGGCGGTCCAGGATCTGCTGCAGGTTGTTGGGCGTGTAGGACAGGTCAGCGGCGGGCAAACCAGCCGCGTCCGCCGTGAAGGCGCGCTCCTGAAGCGGCACCGCTGCCTGCAGGAGCCCTTTCGTGGGGGAGTCGATGACTTGGTTGACCCCCATCTCCCACATGTTTCTGACCAGATGTTCAAGACCCTCCTCGGACCGGTAGTTGCCGAAGATCGGCGGACAGAAATTCGCCTGCGTGGCGATCCTGAGCGCGCTTGCCTTCCTGCGTTCCACCAGGCGGATCCCGCCGCCGTAGCTCACGCAGCCTTCAAGGGACGAGACGATCCGGTAGGTTTCCGGACGCAGTTCCATGGCGCGTTCGGGCTGGATGGCGAAATGGAACGTATGGGCTCCGGCGGCGAGCGGCCCCACGGCTTTCCGCACCACCAGGTTGGTGGTCTGCGATTGATCCCCGACGAAGACGATGTCCAGGGCGCCCAGCAACGGAACTTCGTTCTTGACCACGGCAACCAGTTCGATGGCCTCGTTCTCGTAGAACGCCTCCCGGTTGTAGTGCGTGAACACGGACACGGAACTGTTGCTGCCGGACGGCTGTTCCAGACCGATCTCGAAATCCAGGGCGAGAGCGGAGGCCGGCGACGCCTTGCCCGGCGCGTCCAGGGCGAGCCGCAGCGTGTAGACGCCGCTGGCGGCCGCGGGCATGACCAGGCGCCAGAGCGCGTTCGAGTCGGGGCCGGTCGTGTTGACCCCGGTCCACGCCTCGCCGCCGGAGGCGGGACGCAGATACGCCTTGACCTCGCCTGCGCCCAGCGTGGGCTTCTCCGGCAGGTCGCGAAACTGCACCCGGGCCGTCAGGCTTTCGCCGACGCGGCACAGATTCCGATCAAGGGCCGCAGCCACCAGCCGGGCTTCGTCGGAGAGGTGATGGGTGTTGTCGGCCAGCAGCAGGCGATGGGGGAAAGCCGAGAGGTCGCAGGCAACCGACAATGCTCCGGTCGGCTTGAGGCCGGGCGGACCGGCGCTGAACTCGCTCGGACGCGGATCGCCGAACTGGTAGAAATCCACGGCCTGCTCAAACGTTTCACCCGCTTCCAGCGCGCCGTTCACGGTCTTCTTGAAGCCGTGCGCCAGGAACACATGCAGCGGCTGTTCGACTTTGCTGCGGATGATCGCGCGGTAGGTGTAGCGCGGAATCCAGACAGTGCGTTCCCTCTCCAGGAATACGCCGCTGTCCAGCCGCTGCTCCGCGCCCGCGGAGCCGTTTGGAGCAACGGGCGCGGCCCCGGTTCCCTGAAACGTCACGATCCCGCCTTTCAGCGAAAACTCGTCTCCGGACGGCATGATACGGTAGGCGCGCGGCTCCGTGTTGGCGGGCAGGTACACTACCAGCGGCTTGAAATCGGCGTGCTCCGCCAGAACATCCCCCCAGGCGCCGGCCTTGCCGTCCCCTTTGGTCCGCGGCGAGCCATGGACCTGCAGGTTGAAAACCGAGTTCGGCAGGTGCGCCATGCGCTCGAGCAGCGGAGCCCGCGGATCCACGGACATGTTGATGCCGCAGAACTGCACCGGGAAGCAGGTTAGCGCGATGTCGGAGCCGGCGATGGCGATGTCCGGATCGTCGCTGGTGGCCTTGCCGTTCTTCACGCGCACCACGTGGTTGCCCGGATGGATCACATGCTCGCCGTCCGCGAGGTCGACGGTGGCGGACGCCTCCAGGAACAGAAACTTGCCCTTGTAGCGCTTCTGGAAGATCGTGGCGCCGTCCAGGGTGACGTTCTTCAGCCAGGTCTTGACCCTGACGCCCCCGCTGCTACCCATGCCAAGATCGAAACTGCTCTGAAAGGGCATCTTGCGTTTGTCCTCTTCCTGCCGCGCCTCGGCTTCCGCGTCGGCCTGGTCTTGCGCATTGGCCGCCTCCATTGCCGTATCCGGCACATGCACCAGCTCGCCTGGCCTGTCGGATTTGACCAGCCTAACGGTGAACTCGGCGCCAAGACCCGCGGTGGCGAATCCCTGCAGCAGGACAATGATGCCCAGAATGCCGTATTTCTGTAAGATCCTGATCATCCTGCCTCCCCTACTCCACTCGTGCGTCGGCCCAGATGGCCCAGTCGCCGGCGATGCTGTCACCCCCGTCGCCCACGCGCAGTTCCAGCACCTGGCAACCCTCGACCGCGATCGTCAGAGGTTCGACTTTCGTATAGGCGGTCACGATATCGGACCGGTAGATCTCCTTGCCGTCCGCCACCACCATGAAGACGGCGCTGCCGCCTTCCTCGCCGGTGGTTTCGATGCCGGGTTGCACGGAGAAGGTCTTGAACTGGCCGCCGAGGAAGTAGACGATCTGCGATTTGGCGTGCGTGGCCAGCCCCTTGCGGACCAGACGGCCGCCCAACCGGAGCGGTTCGCCGAGCATGTTTTCATCCTGCCGCAGAATGGAGAGGCTCTGCTGGGCGGAGACGAAATCGATGTCGCTGAGGTAAAGCGAACCCGGCTTTTTGGCGTAGAACCGCGTGGCGACGGAGGTGAACGGCGCCGTCGGCCCGGCGCTGCTGGCCACGGCCGCAAACTCCACCCTCGCCTTGCCTTTGGCTTGCAGCGCGGCGCGGGAAATCCGCAGGGGGAGATCGAAGAACCGTTTGGGGCTGCTCTCGGTGATGCGATTGAGCGGTGTCAGGTCGTAGTGCGCCACCGACTGGCCGTCGATCTTCACCGTCACGCTTTGGTTGGTTTGGGCGAGATCCACCCGCCGGATCAGGATCAGGTCGTCGTTGCCGAGCGCTGACAAGTCCGCGTCGAACGCTTCGCTGCCGTTGATCCGCGCCACTTTCTGCCGGAGATCGAGCCCGGGCCGGTACTCGCCGGTCACCACGGCATCCGCGCCGGTCGCGGCGTAGCGATGCGCTTCCCGCGTCGGTTGCGACCGGTCCACATCGTCCAGCAGGCGCTGCTTCCAGAGCGCGTCGGCGTGATCATCGTACGCGATGGTGGCGAGCGGCAGCCTGTCGACCACCGGCTGCCGGTCGGCGTCTGGGAAGAACAGGTAGCAGGGACTGGGCGACAGCGTGAGCCCGCCGCGCAAATCCAGCGGATTGCCGTAGGCATCGCAGCCGCGCACCGGGGCGGGCAGATCCGCGAGGCTCATGGCGCTGGTCCCCCGGCGGCGCCACAGGACGGCCATGAGCCCATTGGTCCCGGCCTCGAACAGATAGGCGCGGCTCAGGCGCGGCCGGCTGTCCGCCAGCAGCGTCTCCTCGATGAAGCGGGCGCCATCCAGCATCTCGTTCGCCGTGCGGACCGTCAGGAACGACGGCTTCAGGTACCAGTTCGGCAGCGGCGGCAACTCGCCCATCACGCGGATGAGCTTGCGCGGATTCACCCGGTAGACGGTCCCGGCCGAATTGCGCACCGTCAATGCGCCGATCAGCCAGTCCGCCACGCGGTCCACGCCGGCCGCCAGGCACAGCGCCTTGCCGCGCGCCAGGTAATCGGCCTGGACCGACTCCGGCAGGCCGCCGTCGCCGCTGCCGTCGCTCGTCTGCCACGCCATGGAGGTCACCCAGACCTGCGTCTTGGGGCTGAGCTTGCGGACAAGTTCAACCACCTCGCGCACACGCTCGTTGACGGCGCCGGTTTCCGGATCGAGCAGCGAGTTCACCGGGTCGATCCCGATGATGTCGACCAGGTCTCCGCCGCCCTCCTTCAGAAAGGCTTCCAGATATCCCCTGGTTCCATCCAGACTCATCGTGCCCATGATGATTTTGGCCGCCGGGTCGACTTCCCGGATGGCCGCGTTCGCCAGCAGCAGCAGGCGCCGGTACATGGCCAGGGTCATCTCGATCTCGTCCTGCGCCTTGGCCGGTTCGTTCCAGACCTCCCAATACTTCACGCGGCCCTTGTAGCGCCGGACTGTCTCGTAGACGTAGTAGTACCAGGCTTTCAGGTCGTTCGGATACTGATACGCGTCCCCCTCCCAGACGCTTTGTTGATACAGCACCCCCCCGGGAGAATTCCACAGCGTCGCGAACCCGAGACGCGCCACGAGATCCGGGCAGACAGGCAGGAGCCGCGCCAGTCTCCGGTCATAGGCATCATACCGGACGTCCCCGGGCCACGGTTCGATCGCGTTCCAGTCGAGCAGCAGCGTTTCCGTTCTCAGGCTGCCCAGCCGGTACAGGTTGGGCGCATCGGCGATCCCCCTTTCCAGCGACTGCGCTTCCGCGGGCGCGAGCACGATGCTGAGCGTCTCCTCCACGTTCGAGAAGAGCACTTCTCCGGCGCCGGAGACGACGGTCCAGCGGACGTGGAACGGCCCGGCTTGCGACAGGCTGACGCCAACGGGAATGGGCGACCGGGCGCCGGGATCAAGCGCCAGCGGAACATCGCGGCTGACCAAGGGACTGGCGTTGGTGCTGAAGAGCGCCGCGCTGCCCGGAAACAGCTCGAACCGGAGCGACCCGCGCAACGGTTCGGTGAGGGAGCGGTTCTCCACGACAGCCAGACAGGGATCGCCCGTGATGAAGAGCCGCGACGGGAGACGCAGGTCAAGGCTCACATCGACGAGTTCCGCCCGCGGCACTTCCGTGAGCGTCGAGAGATCGTCCAGGCAGAGAGTTCCCGGCTGGCCGGGATTGCCGGTAACCGTGATGGCATCGACCAGGATCGGATAGTCAATGACGTGTCTGGTCGGTCTCTCGGCCAGTGGATAGATCCCCTGCGGGAGGGAGAACGAGACCTGCCGCCAGCCCGTCCAATCCACCAGCACCGGCGGTGTGGTGAAATAGGTGGCATCGGGCGACGAGGTGTCGGCATTCGGCCCGCGGTCATGTCCGGAGACGGCCAGGTAGACGTTGTTGCTGCCGCCCTTGACCCATAGCTGCAGCTTCTGGGGACAGCCCGGAAGAAAGGCGCGGATGCCGGTTATCCTGTGGTTCAGCGAGCCCTTGCCATACTTGACCTCGATCCCGTAGCGGCCCGCCTTGGCTGCCTCGGCGGTCTGTGAACCGCCATTGATGAATTCCTGCCGGTCGAAATCCCGCAGGAGCACCCGCGCGTTGGACATAAAGATTGTTTTCTCGCTCACCGGGACGCCGTCCGTTTGCACGGACAGCCGGAACGGCCCTTCCGCCTGGTTGAAGTCCACCGGCCGCAGATCGAGTGCCGCCGACTCGCCCGCCTTCAGCGACAGCCGCGCCGTCCGGGCGACCAGATTCGTGCCGCATGCGTCGGACAGGACATAGTCCAGTGTAGTCTCCAGCGGCTTCAACGAGCGGTTGACGGCTGAAACCGAAACCTTCTGGAACAGTCCTGTTTCCGCGCGGCTCAGCAAGGCCTCGGAAGCGATAAAAAGCCGCTCCTCTTCCGGCAACTGGTTGAGAAAGGCGACATCATCCAGCAGGAGCCTGCCCGTGGTCCGGGCGGGCACGTTCACTTCGAGACGTTCGAGACGCAGCGGATACACCAGTGCATGCTGCCAGACAGTGTTGCTGACCAACCCCCGCCCGGCGAACGGAATCTCCCATTCCAGATCCTGCCAGACGTCGCCCGGTGCAACCGGCTTGGCCGCGACCCGGAGCGCCGCGTTGTCGTAGTGCCCCGCTTGCGTGAACACCGGACGCACCGTGAGATTGGAAATGTCCGTCCGGGCCATGAGCGAGAAGTGGATGGGGCGTCCGGCGATCCGTGGCGTCAGCCTCACGGAGTACGTCCCCGCGGCCTGATTGAACGAGACCTCCAGAGACTGGGTGTCGGCATAGCCCTCGGTTTCCGTGTTGGCGGTACTGAATGTCTCGCCGGACACCATCTCTTCGGCTGCGAAACTGGTCTGGACGGTCCGCGCATTGGCCACGCTGAAGCGGAGCGACACGTAGTCGTCGGTGGTCAGGTTGAGCGACGCGACGGCAAGCGCGCCCTTGCATCCGGAGTTCATGTTCCCCCAGGTATTGGGCCCTGTTTCCCAGAAACGAACCTCGTCGATCCGGATGGGAAACTTCACCAATCCGCTATTCCAGTCCGGGATGTCCCACCGGATTTCACGATCTCCGAGAATACCCAGCAAGGATATCAAGGGCAGCCCCAGCACGTGGCCCGTGGCGTCGCGAATGATGAGCTCAACGCGCGTATCGTTGTACCCTTCGTCCAGCTCGTACACGCGGAGACGCACCGCCACCGAACGCAGGCGCCCGCTCTCCGGCGACACTTCCGG
>CAYVKQ010000002.1:0-8702 GCA_964451945.1 uncultured Lentisphaerales bacterium | reverse complement strand
ATTGAACGCGAATTCGAAAGCGGTCGCCATCTCCGACGGACCGAAGCCATGGTTCGAGACACCCAGCGGCGCGGCCGCGGTGGGCGGCGAGCTTACCTCCCACATGCAGCCGTAATCGTCCTTCCCCGCGAACACCGCCATCCGGTTGTCCAGCATCAGGGCCACGTTGTCGAAGTCGCTGACGATCTTCGGTGTGCCCCTGAAGGTATAGCAGATGTTGAAGACCCCCTTGAAGCGCTTATCGTCTGGCGAGATGTCCACCAGGGGATTGCCGGGGAACATCTTTTCCAGCTCCATCGCGAACGAAGGCAGCCAGCCGCCCCCGCCGCCACTGCAGTCGTCGCTGATCAGGAGCCCTCCCTGCAGCAGGTAGCGTTTCAGGCCCTCCCGCTCTGCCTTGGTGAAATTGAAAGAGTTGTGCGAGGACATGTACAGGAGCGGACACTTGAAGAGTTCCGGATCCGACAGCTCAATCGGTTCGCTGATCCACTGGCACCGCATGCGCAGCGCCTTGCGGAACTGATAGCAGAGCTGGGGCAACGCCGTGGGATCGGGATTCCACTCGTTGGCGAACTTGACCTGGCGGATGGTCACGGCATCAATCAGCTTCTCTTCCTCGGTCTCCTCCGGCACCAGCGCCGCACTGGCGGCTTGCTTCCCGGCCTCGGTTCCCTGGGCTTTCGTCGAACGCGGGAAAAGCTCGCTGAAACGCGGCGCTCCCCAGACCGGCGCCGCGATGACGGCCAGCAATATCACCCTCCCCATGATGGACCAGATCGGCATCTCGGCATCTCCTAATGGTTCAGCGCATCCGAGTATTCGGCGAAAACTTCGCGTAACGCATGGGGCACGGCGCCCTCCGCTGCGTTCGAGACCGAGGGCGAGGTGTCCCTGGGCTTCTCGCCGACGTCGGTGATCAGACCGGCGGCGCCGGGCCGGCCCAGGCCGGTGGCGCGCTTCACGCCATCCAGACCGACGAAGTCCGTGGGCCACCGGTCTTCGTCCTCGATCTGCACCCAGTCTCGCATCTCCCGGCCCACAACAACAAGTCGCATGCTCTTGGACTTCGCCACGTGCGGACCGCTTTCGGTATCCGTGTCCTCTACCTCGATATGGAAGTCGACTGTCTCTCCCACCTCGAGCCCGAGCTCGTCAAAGCGGCACGGAAAGGCCATATTCACCATGCGCCGCGGCGTGATCTTCTTTTCCTGCCGGCGCACTTCCTTGGAACGCGCCTTGGACGGCGTGACGCCCGGCAGGCAGCCGACCTGGTAGACCAGCCGCATCTTCTCAATGCCGTAGTCATCCTGGGCGCTGAGCGCCACCGCCACCCCGCCGACCTGGTCCGCGGTCAGGGTGAGCTCATCCGGCGTGGTGACGTCCACCGTCGGCGGCTGGTCCTGCAACGCCTTGATCGTCCGCTCGTATTTCTGGCGGCAACGGAACCCGTCCTTGTCCACCAGATCGACCGTGTAGCTGCCATCCGCCGTCACAAGGAAATGGAATGTCATCCGCGAGCCATGCACCTTGCCCGCCATGGGCTGGCCATAGATGGTGGCCGTCGCCCGCTGCAACGGCTTGTCAGCCTGGATCGTGACTTCGGCGTCCGAGCGGAAGAGCGCCTGGATGTTCCCGTCCGTGGACGGCAGGAACTGCGGCTTGACCGCCGTGTAATCGGGCAGACGCAACCGCAACTGGACGTTCTGGATCCGCGGATAGCTGGTGGCGCGGACGCGGAACAGCCCGGTGGTCGCCGAAGCCAGCCGGAAGAAGAATTCCGTGTTGTTGGTGACGCTGGGTATGGCAATGAAATTGGTGGCCGACACCGCGAACTCACGGGATGCGAAGCTTGTTTCTCTTTCCGCCCGCGTGAGCAGCACCAGGGGGGCCGGGAAGCTGGTCTTGCCTATGACCTGGATCTCCACATCGCTGCCGGAAATAACGGCGGCGTCCGCACCATCCGATCCGTCCAGAATATGAACCGTGTCGGTTTCCAGCACGTTCGCCTTCAGGCTGACATGCGCCCGGGCTTGCCGCATCTCGCGCCGCAGCCCGGTGAAACGGAGAATCCCGGCCCGCAGCACATCACCGTGGAAAACGGCAAACAGGACGGCGCCCGCCAGCAGGACCAGCGCCGCGCCGGAGAGGCAGAGGGCACGGCGGCTCGAAATGGCCTGCCGGAAGTCCACGCCGACGGTGCCCCGGTGCGCCGACTTCAAGGCCAGCGGCAACAGACCCCGCCGCGTCTCGGTCGCCGGTTGCCCGAGCTGCGGGTGGAGATCCAGCACCGTGACGATCATGCTTTCGAGGGCGGAAAAACGCTCTTCCATCCACACGCCCAGGCGATGAATGGAAAAGCGGCGCGCCCGGGCAACCGGAACGGCGATCCGCCAGACGAGCAACGCCGTCAGGCCCACGCCCGCCACGGCGAGGAGCGCGATCCGCCCCGCGACGGAGAGCCGGAAGTGGAGATCCAGGAAAAGCAGCAACGCCGCCGCCAGCAAGATGCCAGCCAGGACCATGGCCAGCGATTCCAGCCAGGCAAGGCCCAGCATCTTGCGGCGCGCCGCCCGCAGGCGCGCGACCAGATCGTCGAAACAGGTCTGTACGTCGAAATCCATGCTCTATGCCAGTCCGTTCCTTTTCCGGAAGAACCACTCACCCAGACACAACACGAGAAGCAGGAAAAACAGCACATGCATATCGCGCACCGGAATCTCCAGTTTCCGCATGTCCGTGCCGGCCGGATTGCCGAGTGTCTTGAACAGGGAGCCGGCCTTCCCGGCCGGCAGTAGCTCGCCGCCGGACTCGTTCGCCACATCCGCCAGCAGCGCGGAGTCCGGCCGGACGTCGTGGAATTCCTCCGCACTCTCCTCCGCCGTCAAGGAGAGGCGCGACGCCACCCCCTGGGCGTTGGACGCGGTGATTTCGTAGTCGCCGGCCTGGTCCAGAACCACATCCGCCGGATAGGTGCCTTTCACCGAGGGATCCTCGGCCAGAATCGCCTCGACCGTGTCTTGATCGGGCTTGCGGATGGTCAGACGGATGGCCTGGTTCTGCATCGGCGCGTAGTAGGGATCAAGCGGCCGGACCAGCAGACGGGCCGTGTCGCCGCGCGTGTAGGACGCCCGGTCCAACTGAATGTTGATGGTGCTGGCCAGCAGCATGGGATTCGGCGCCACATGGCGCACCGCCTGGCACCAGAACCTAGCCAGGAGATCTCCCTTCTCGTACGGCACACCCAGCCGCCAGCGGAACGTGGAGTAGGTCGTGGTGGCCAGCACGCGGCCGAAGCCATAGGGTTGCGAAGCCAGGAGGACCGGCTTCCGGCCATCCATCTCCTTGGAACTGACGAGCAGAACTTCGGCGCCGGGACGCGCCTTGCCAACGACGTTGCATCCCATCAACTCCGGCATCGTCGGCCAGAGCTTGCTGTTTTCCTCCACGGTGTCGGCCAACTGCAGCACTGGATGGAAACGCCCGCTCTCGGTCAGTTCGGCGCGGATTTCCTCGGCTTGGAAGGGTTCCTTGCCCGGTTCCAGAAGCTCGAAGGGGAAAAGCGGCTCGAGCGGTGAGCCCTGGTACTGGCCGTGACCGTAGGAACGCACGCCGCCCAGCACGATGAGGCCGCCGCCCCGGCCCGAGACGAACCGGGCGATATTGTTCAACTTGCGCTCCTCGAACCGGTCATCCGCGGAGAAGTAGCCGTGGGAGATCGACCCCAGCACCAGCACATCGTATTTCAGCAGCTCCCCGATTTCCACGGGGAACCCCTTCTCCGGGTTTTCCAGCAGACTGGGCCCCTGCAACAGCCAGGAGCCGCCGGGCATCCGGTTCAACGTGGTCAGGGCGATGTTCGGATCCTGCCCCAGCGACATCTTCACATGCCTGAACTCCGGCCGCGGGAAGCTGTCCACGTAGAGCACCTTGATGGGCTCGTTCACGATCAAGGTGTGGAGCGTGGCCTGGTTGTTGCCCTCGACCATGTCCTCCGCGACCCCGCTCACGCGGACCACCAGGCGGACAACGCCGGACCTGACCGGCGGATCCAGAGCCAGAACACCATGCTGCCCCGCGGGGCTTGCGGTCAGGACATGCTCCGCGTTCGCGAGGATCCTCTCGGGCTTGTCCGCATCGAAGACCTCGACTTTCGCGCGCGCCCCGGCACATTCCTGATGGTGGATCGTGTAGGCGATGACGATCCGGTCGAAAGCGCGGCAGTAGGGCGCGGTCCGGACGGCGCCGATCCGGACGTCCTTGAAATCACGGGCTT
Organism: uncultured Lentisphaerales bacterium; assembly: GCA_964451945.1. GTDB lineage: Bacteria > Verrucomicrobiota > Kiritimatiellia > RFP12 > JAAYNR01 > JAAYNR01. Next base: position 4,429 of record CAYVKQ010000002.1, on the reverse strand, counting down.
CTCCGACAATCAGCGGGTAGAGCCGCACCCCCCGTTCCCGCAGCGCCACGCTCGCCGTCTTGTAGTTGGCTGCCACTGTGTTGCGGCCGTCGGTGAACAGGACAATCTCGCTCAGTCCGGCGGCGGTACCGTCCCGCAGAACCGCGTTCAACGCCGACGGGATATCGGTGCGCGTGGCCGTTGCCTCGAGTTCCGCCAGATCCGCCTCGCGGATCGTGGCGCCGTCGAGCAGCCGGAGGCGGACGGAACGCTTCCGCTGCAGATCGCCGAGCGAGCGGCGCAGGGTATCACGCACGTGCTCCATGCGGCTGACGGGCGCCTGGCCCCCGGCTTGACCAGACGTTTGTGCCGTCATGCTGAGCGTGTTGTCCACCAGAACCAGCGCCCGGGGTTTTTCCGCGGTCGCCAACTCCACATCCAGCACCAGCCCCGACAGGAAGGCCGCCAGCAGGAGGTAGACCAGCAGCCGGACGCACGCGAAGACGAGCCGTTTCCGGCGGCGGATCGGCTCGGTGGTGCGGACATAGGAAACGATGGCGATCAGGCCGCCGACGAGGATAACGCCCGCGAGTATGGCCGGCAGCGCCGATCCCGAGGGCAAGCGCAGAGAGACATGCCGGATTCCGGCGATGTCACTTCCCCGCATGCCGAACAGACCGGCGATCCAGGTCAAGATGTTCATGACAGTTCCCTAGACTCCCGCGACAACCGCGTATGCCTCATTTGGTGACCCATGACACAATGTTCTCCACGGCGACCAGCGCCAGCGCCAGGAGCAGGAGCATGCGCATGAGATCCCGCTTGTCCGTCGCAATCAAGCCCGTCCGCAGCGCCGCGTTCTCCACGGACGCCACGGAAAGGGGCGCACCCTTGTAGACCGTTCCCATCTGTTCCGGGGAAGCCGGCTCCAGGTCGGCATCCGCGCCGGTCAGATTGGCGGCAAAGCCGCCGAGGGCCGTTTCGTGGCCGCCGTCGTCCCCGCGTTTGGTCTGGAGCCGATAGTAGCCGGGAGCGGCGGTCTCTGTCACCGCCACGCCGTAGTCGTTCCTGCCGGGCTTGACCGCGACGGCCCGGCGCTGGTTTCCGGGACCGGTCACCAGCACCTGGGCCGGGATTTCGGCTTCCTCGAACGAACCCACGAACATCTCCCCCGGACGGACGAAAGACGTTGTATTCCGCACCGGCGTGGCCAACTTGTAGGCCAACTCCCGGACAAGGGCGGGAAAGACGGCCCGCAGCGGCAGGTCGGTGCCCGGCTGGCCGCAACCGCCGGCGAACAGGATGCAGCGGCCGAGTCCATGCCTGGCCTCGATGATCGCCGGCGTACCGTCATCGAACACCGCCAGCGTCTCCACCTGACGGGCATCCCCGCTGCGCGGCCGCAGTTTGTATCGGCTGGTATAGAAGATGCCGCGCAATTCCTGAAGCACGGGCGCCATGTCCGCGAGCACGGACCGGCTGAAGTCGACCTCGGCGACGCGGGCGGCTTCCAGCGTATGGCCTTCGACCTGGACAGGAAGCAGCGCCTCGCCGTCCTCGCCCAGCAACCGTTTCAGCGTAGCCTCGTCGGTGTCGGCCCCCGGAAACACCACCAGCCCGCCTCCGCCCCGGACATACTGGCGGATCAGGTTCAGCTCGTCGTTGCCGAGCGACTTCACCAGTGTCATGAAAACGCAGTTGTAGCCGTAGAGGCCGGACTTCGCGAACTCGTCGAATCGCAGCACGGTCACCGACAGATTGTTCGCTTTGCCCGAGGGTACCAGCGCGTTGGCGAGATAGAACAGATCGCCGACCGCGTTGTTGGTCTTCGAGCCGTCCTCGTTGCCGAGACACAGGACTGGCACCGTGTCGGCCACCGACACGGCGGCGGACCATTGGTTGTCGGCCGGAATCGCATCGTCCGGCAGGCGGAACCAGATTTCATGCGGTCCGGGTATGCTGAACGTGAGAAAGCAGTTGACGAGGACCGTGCCCCGGGGCGGAATGTCCACGACCGTCTGCACGGCGGCGACCCGCTCGGCACCCTCCACGGCGCCGAGGCCGCCTTCGATCCTCAGGTTTTTCGCGGCCTTGCTGCCGAAATTCCTGACCATCAGGGCAAACCGGGCCGGCCGGCCCAGCGTAACGGGCGCCTGCTGCGCCTCCATGCCAACAATGGCGCAGTTCTCCCTGGAGCGGGGACGCAGCGCCACAAACTTTATGGCAATGCCGGCGTGGCTGGCCGACCGCCCTTCGGCTATCCCGTTCGTCGCCCAGGCGCTGCGCTGCAAATCTGTGAAGACCAGCACCTGCCGGGCCGGCGAACGGACACTGCCCAGCGTATCGAGAGCCAGGTCCACCGCTTCCCAGGAGCTCCCCTCGGTGAAATCGGGCGCCAGCGCCGTGATCGCCTGGTCGGCAGCATCCCGGTCGGCCGTCGGCGCCAGGACCAGTTCCGGCGTCCGGGTGTTCCGGACGACGCACACCATGGAACCGGGAGAGAGCTCGGACAAGCTGGCACGTGCCTGTCTTTTCGCAAAGTCGAGCATGCTCTCCTGCCCATCATCGTCGAACATCTGGGTCGTGCTGACGGAACAATCGACGACCATGGCCACCGCCTGCAACCGGTCCCCGACGCGCACATTGGAACAGTTCAACCGCGTGAAAGCCAGCACCAACAGCAGCAGGATGAGGATCCGCATGCCCATGAGCACCTTGTGGCGCAGCAGACGACGGAAGACGTTGTACTTGTGACTGCGGTCGAAAAACAGAAGCGTGCTGAAGTCCGTAATCTTGTATTTCTGCCGGTGGATCATGTGGATGATCACCGGCAGCGCCGCCAGCGGAATCAGCATTAGCAACCATGGATTCACAAACATGGAATACCGGTCTCCCCAGTCAGCTCTTCTTCGCTACCGCACCCTCATCCTTGCCCGTTTGGACAGATACCGATGCAGAAACTTCTCGATCGGATGGCTCGTATCGACCAGTTCGTAGTCGATCCGGGCGTTCAGGCATTGTGTCTCCACCGCGCTACGGAATCCTTCCAGCCGTTTGCGGTACTCCTGCTGGAAAGCCATCGACTCCACCACGATCTCCTCCCCGCTCTCCAGATCACGGAAATTCCTGGCCTCCAGGAACGGGAACTTGATCTCCGCGGGGTCCAGCACATGCATCAGGATGACGTCGTACGTGGCGAACTTGAAATGGCTGAGACATTGCGCCAGATCCTTGAACCGGGCATCCAGCATGTCGGAGATCAACACCACCAGCCCGCGCTTGCCCAGCCGTCCGGCCACTTCGTGGCACACATCCACCACGCTGGTGGCCTGGCCCGGTTCCGCCTGTTCCAGCAGATGCAGGATCTGACGCAACTGCGGCATGCCACCTTTCGCAGGCATGAACGCGCGCACGGCGGAGTCGAACAGCACAAGCCCCGCCCGGTCATTCTGGTGGATCACCAGATGCGAAAGCCCGGCCGCCAGATGGATGCCGTAGTCCAGCTTCGTGAGGTTGCCGTCCGAGGCATAGCCCATCGAGGCGCTCGCATCGAGCAGGATCATCACCCGCATGTCCGATTCCATCCGGTACCGCTTCAGGTAGTAGCGGTCGGTCCGCGCATAGACCTTCCAGTCCATGCTCCGCAGATCGTCGCCCGGATAGTACTGCCGGTGGTCCGCGAACTCCGAACTGAACCCGTAGAACGGACTGCCGTGCAACCCGATGTAGACCCCCTCGGCCAGGACACGGGCCTTCAGCTCCATGTCCTTGATGGCTGTCAACACCTTCGGGTCGATCCTGCCCTTTTGTACACCCGCCATGCCGGTTATTTTCCTCTGGGAACCGTGTCGATCAGCTTGCGGATGATATCCAGACTCTTGATTCCCTCGGATTCCGCGGTGAAGTTCGTCAGGATACGGTGGCGGAGCACCGGCTTGGCGACCGCCTGAACGTCCTTGACGGTGACAAAGAAGCGGCCGTCCAGGATCGCACGGGCCTTCCCCCCGATGATCAGATACTGCGAAGCGCGCGGGCCGGCGCCCCATTGCACCCACTTCTTGACAAAGTCGGGCGCCGCCGCACCGTCCGGACGCGTGGCGGCCACCAGGTTGACGGCATACTGCACCACGTCTGCGGCCACCGGCACGTCCCGCACCAGATCCTGATAGCGCAGGATTTCCGCCCCGCTCATGATCACGTCCGGTTCCGGCATGGCGCGGCCCGTGGTTTCGTTAACGATCGCCACCTCTTCCTCGTTCGAGGGATAGTTGACGTAGGTGTTGAACATGAACCGGTCCAGCTGCGCCTCCGGCAGGTTGTACGTACCCTCCTGCTCGACCGGATTCTGCGTGGCCAGCACGAGAAACGGCGGGTCCAGCTTGTAGGTCTTGTTGCCCGCCGTGATCTGCTTCTCCTGGCCGCCGAGCTTGAGCAGGGAGGGATCCTCGAC
>CAYVKQ010000001.1:27271-29067 GCA_964451945.1 uncultured Lentisphaerales bacterium | reverse complement strand
AAGAAGGAGAACCGCGACCTTCGCCGAGCGGCCGCGGCTCCCTTCGACGCCGAGCCGCTGATCGGCTCCTCCGAGGAGATAGGCGAGGTCCGCGAGCTGGTCGAGCAGGCCGCGGCGAGCGAGGCCCGCATACTGATCACCGGGGATAACGGCACCGGGAAGGAATTGGCGGCTCGGCTGATCCACGCCAAGGGCAGGCGCTCCGCCCGCCCCTTCGTCGAGGCGGGCTACATCGTCGCGGACCACTGCCGGACCTCCGCCGCGGGTGTCTTCGCGGCAGGAGACGTGCAGGACTCCGTCTACCGCCAGGCGGTGACGGCGGCGGGAAGCGGCTGCATGGCCGCGCTGGAGGTGGAGCGGTATCTAGCGGTGAAAGGATAAGCGTCCATGCCCGTTGACCTCGCCCGCGTCTATTCGAGACGAGCCGCGTTCTGGCGGCTGTTCCGCTACGCCCGGCGCTGCCGCGGCATGCTGCTGGTCGGCTTGCTGAGCGGCATGGTCGCCGGAGGCTCCTGGTTCGCGATTCTGCAGGTCATCCCGGTCGCCATGCAGCAGATGGGTGTTCCCGGGGACCTCACGTTCTTCGACAAGGTCCCCCATCGGAAGGGCGACGCCCGGCCGCAGGGCGCCGCGGAACCGCTTTCCGCGACCGAGACAGGGGAGGACGGGGAGGACCGTCCGCACTGGTACATCCGCGCGCAACGGGTGGCCGAGCGTTTCCACTTTCCCCTGGAAACCGCCGACGGCCGCATCTCGTGGCAGTTTCTTGCCCTTTCGTTCCTTGCCTATCCCCTCATTGTCTTCCTGCGGGTGGCGATGCTCTTCGCCAACCACTATTGCCTGCGCTGGACCGGGGCGCGCGTGGTGCGGGACCTGCGCAACGACCTCTTCGATCACCTCCAGCGACAGTCGCTCAAGTTCTTCAGCCAGATCGAGGTTGGACAGTTGATCAGCCGCTGCACCACCGACACGCTGACGATCGAGCTGCTCATGTCGTCCACCGTGGCCGACGCCCTGCGCGCGCCGTTCGAGATCCTGGGCGCCGCCGCCTTCATCGTCTTTTTCGCCATCGAGCAGAAGATGGTAAGCGTGCTGCTGATCGCCATTGTCGTGCTGCCGCTGTGCCTGGTGCCGCTGTTGAAGCTGGGCCAGCGGGTGCGGAAGTGGTCCCGGCGCAACATGGAGCGGATGTCGGTGATCACGCAGCGGATGCATGAGAACCTGACCGGCATCCGCGTGGTCAAGGCCTACCACAGCGAAGCCTACGAGTCGGAGCGGTTCCACGAGGTGAACCGGCAGCAGTTCAAGACGGTGATGCGCGGCACGCGCGCCGAGCTGCTGATCACCCCGGCGATGGAAACGGTCAACATGCTGATGATCGCCGTGTTCTTCGTCTACTGCTATGCCAAGGGGCTGACCCTGCTGCAGATCGTGCCGATTGCCACCGGCTTTGTGATTTTCTACAAGCCAATGAAACAACTGGGAAGAATCCAGACCTCGATCGAGCGTGCCCACGCCGCGCTGAACCGCATCTTCTCCGTGTTCGACTCCGACACCTGCCTGCCCGAAGCGCCGCACCCGCTGCGTAAAACCGCCTTCGACACGGCGATTGAATTCCGCGGCGTCTCGTTCCGCTACCAGGAGGGCGGTGAGCCCGTGATTGACCACGCCGCGTTCGAGATCCGCCGCGGACAGATGGTCGCCGTGGTCGGCGCCACCGGCTCCGGCAAAACGACCCTGGCGAATCTGCTGGCGCGTTTCTACGATCCGGATCAAGGCGCGGTCGTCATGGACGG
>CAYVKQ010000001.1:21861-27171 GCA_964451945.1 uncultured Lentisphaerales bacterium | reverse complement strand
GTGCTGAGCGGCGGCGAGCGCCAGCGGATCGCCATCGCGCGGGCGATCCTCCACAATGCGCCGATCCTTATCCTGGACGAAGCGACAAGCGCCCTGGACACCGTCACCGAGCGGCTGGTCCAGGACGCGCTCAACCTGCTGATGACCAATCGCACCGTTTTCGTCATCGCACACCGCCTGAGCACGATCCGCAAGGCCGATCTGATCCTGGTGATGGCGCATGGCCGCATTGTCGAGCGCGGCACCCACGACCAGCTGTACCAGGCGGGCGGCCAATACCGGAAACTGTGCGACATGCAGTCCTCGGGAGTTCTGCCGTAGGCCCCATGGAAACCTCCGCTTTCGACTATCCGCTTCCCCCCGACCTCATCGCGCAGGAGCCCCCCGCCGTCCGTGGTTCCTCCCGCATGCTGGTGCTGGACAGGCGCGCCGACACGATCCGTCACCTGCGCGTCGGCGACCTCCCCGCGTTCGCGCGCGCCGGCGACCTGCTGGTCGTCAACGACACCAAGGTGTTCCCCGCCCGCCTCCTCGGGCGCTGGGTCGACACCGGTGGCGCCGTCGAGGCGCTGCTGCTGGAGCGGGAGGCGGCGGCGCCTGGACGCTGGCGCGCACTCCTCGGTTCCGGGCGGCGCGTGCGGCCGGGGCTGCGGGCGCTCTTCGCCGACGGCGCGCTGCCGGCGACCGTGGCCGAGAAGGGCGAGGACGGCGCGGCGTCGCTCCGTTTCGAGATCGACGAGCCGCTCGAACCGCTGCTGGAGCGGTACGGCGCCACGCCCCTGCCTCCCTACATCCACCGCGGGGCCGGCGGCGACGCGGCAGCGCGCCGACTCGACCGCGAACGCTACCAGACGGTCTACGCGCGGCACGTCGGCGCGGTGGCCGCGCCGACGGCGGGGCTGCATTTCACCGACGACCTCTTCGCGCGCCTTGCGGAAGGCGGCGTCGGGCTGGCGCGCGTGACGCTGCACGTGGGGCCGGGGACGTTCAAGCCCGTCACGGCCGGGACCGTGGAGGAACACCGCATGGACGCCGAGCGCTACGTCGTCCCGCCCGAGACCGCCGACGCCGTCCGCGCCTGCCGCGCCCGCGGCGGCCGGATGATCGCCGTCGGTTCGACGACGGTACGGACGCTCGAGACCGTGGCGGCGGCGCACGACGGCGAGGTGTGCGCCGCCGAAGGGCGCAGCGCCCTCTTCATCTATCCGTCCTATCGCTTCCGTGCGGTCGACGTCCTGCTGACCAACTTCCACCTGCCGCGCTCGACCCTCCTCATGATGGTCGCCGCCTTCGCCGGACGAGAGCGGGTGCTGCGCGCCTACGCCGAGGCGGTCCGCGAACGCTACGCCTTCTTCAGCTACGGCGACTGCATGCTGATCATCTGAATGGTTTGCCCGATTCGGAGACGCTGCGCGGTTGTCTGGCCACCGGTAGTGTGGTACAGTGGCGGCATCACGGGTTTTCCCAGCAAGGAGTGTGTCGCGATGGAAAAGTATGTCTGCAATGTGTGCGGGTACGTGTATGACCCCGAAAAGGGCGATCCCGACAACGGCGTCGCGCCGGGAACGGCGTTCGCGGATCTTCCCGACGGCTGGACGTGTCCCGACTGCGGCGTCGGCAAGGACGATTTTTCCGTCCAGGAATAGGACGGACTATGGATGTGGGTCAACTGGTTGAGCTGGACATCGCCGCGGTTGTCTACCGCGGCAGCGGCTTGGCGCGTCTGGAGGGGTGGGTGGTTTTCGTTCCCGGATGCGCTCCGGGCGAACGGGTCAGGGCCGAGATCGTGCGGGTGCGCAAGAACTATGCCGAGGCGCGCCTTCTCTCGGTCCTGACGCCTTCTCCCGACCGCATCGAGCCCTGCTGCCGGCTCGGCGACGGGACGCGTGTCCCCGGGTGTGTCTACGACCATCTGGCCTACGCGGCCGAGGTGGCGGTGAAGCAGACGCAACTGCTCGAGATGGTGCGGCGTCTGCCGGGATGCGCCGGGGCTCAGGCGGAGCCGCCCTTCGCGTCGCCGCTGCCGGCGCATTACCGCAACAAGATCGTGCTGCACGCGCAGCGGCCGCGCGGCACGCCGGCCGAGGCCGTCGGCACGCCGCCGCGGCTCGGCTATCTGGGCGACGACAACCGCACGGTGGTTGACCTGCCGCAGTGTCCGCTGGCGCGCGCGCCGATCAACGAGGCTCTGGCCCGGTTCCGCGGGAGTCCGGCGTTCCTCGATCTGGCGCACGGCGAGGCGGTGACGTTCCGCTGGACCTCGGCCGACGGCGTCAAGTCGTGGGTCGGCCGTCCGCCCGGGGGGCTCACCCTGCACGAGCACAGTCCGGCCGGCCCCTTGGCGGTGCCGGCGGACGGCTTCTACCAGGTCAACCCCGAAGTCGGCTACGCGCTGGTGCGGCAGGTCCGGGAGTGGTTCGAAGCCGCGAAAGGGGAGGTCTGCGACGTGCTCGACCTCTACTGCGGCGTAGGCGTGTTCGGTCTGGCGTGCGCCGCGGGCGGCTTGCGCAACCTGCTGGGCATCGAGTCGGGCAAAGGCGCGGTGGAAGCGGCGCAGGCCAATGCGGCTGCGCTGGGCGTTGCAGGCTCGTACCACTGCCTGACGGTGGAGAAGGCCGCGGCGCGTCGTTTCGGCGGCCTCGACTGCTCGCAGGCGCTGGTGATCGCCGATCCGCCGCGGGACGGCTTTGAGCCGAAAGTGGCCGACGCGCTGTTGCGTCTGGCGCCGCCGCGGATCTGTTGCGTCGCGTGCGATCCGGCGACCCTGTGCCGCGATCTCAAAGTGCTGCTGGCCGGCGGCTACCGGATCGCCCGGTTGCGGCTGTTCGACATGTTTCCGCGGACCGCTCCTTTCGAGACGGCGGTCGAATTGCAGCGAGCCTAGGCCGGGGTCTTCCATCATGCGCATTCTGTTCGACGCGCGAACCGCCACCGCCCATTTTCCGGGGATCGGCCGCTATGTGCGGTGTCTGACGGAGGCGCTTCTCGATGCGCTCGATGCGTCGGACCGGCTGATCGTTCTGGTGCCGCCGCACCGCCGGCTCGACCTCCCCGACAACCGGCTGCTGATCCGCCGCCGGTCGCGCGTCGACGCGCTGTCGCCGTTTGGCGCCGGCCACCTCTCCCGGCAGATCGACCGTGGCGCCCCCGATCTCATCCACCTGCCGTTTCCGCTGGTGCCGCTGGTGACGCGGCGGCCGCTGGTGGTTTCGGTCCATGACTGCATTCCGCTCGACCGTCCCGGTTTCGAGGCGTGGAGGGGGAAACTGGCGTGGTGGCTGTTCGGGCGCGCCATGCTGCGCCGCGCCGACCGCATCCTCACCGGGTCGCGGACGGTCGCCGACGCCTGCGGGCGGCGTTTCGGCGCCGCCGTGGCGGCCAAGACGACCGTTACGCCCTATGGCGTCGAACCGCATTTTGCCCCGTGTCCGACGACCGCCATCCAGGTGTTCCGCGAGCGCAAACGGATTCCCGACCACTATTTTCTCTACATGGGGAGCGACCGCGCGCACAAGAACGTCGGCGTGCTGTTGAGGATGCTGGCCTCCGCCCACGAGACGGCGATGCTGCCGCTGGTGATCGCCGGGATGCAGTCCGACACCCCCAACCTGCGGCGCGAAGTGTCGCGGCTGCGTCTGGAGGGGCGGGTCTACTGGCTGGGCGAGGTGGCCGAGACCGACATGCCCGCCCTCTACACGGGAGCGCGCGCGCTGCTCTTCCCGAGTCTCGACGAAGGGTTCGGCCTGCCGATGCTGGAAGCCATGGCGTGCGGCACGCCGGTGATTTGTTCGGCGATCCCGACCTTCCGCGAGGTCGGGGGAGAGGCGGCGGTCGCGGTGCATCCGCTCGATCCGGTCGAATGGCGCAAGGCCGCCTACCTGATGGTCACGGCGCAAGGATGGCACGAAGAGGTGCGCGCGCGCAGCCTCGCGCACGCGGCAACCTTCACCTGGAAACGGGCTGCGGCGGAGACCTTGGCGGTCTACCGCGACTGCCTGGAGCGGGCGGATGGCAAAAGGAGAAAAGGCAATGAAGATCGATAAGCGGTACCTGGACACAAAGCTCCCGTTCGTGGAGCGGGCCGAGGCGTTGGTCGGCAACATGACGCTGCGCGAGAAGATCGCGCAGATGCTGCATACGGCGCCTGCGATTCCCCGACTCGGCGTCCCCGCCTACACCTGGTGGAACGAGTGCCTGCACGGGGTGGCGCGCTCCGGCCTGGCCACGGTCTTCCCGCAGTCGATTGGCTGTGCCGCCATGTTCGACACGGAACTGGAAAAACGGTTGGCGACGGCGATCTCCGACGAGGCGCGCGCCAAGTACAATCTGTATCAGGCCAGGGGCTATCGCGGCATGTACGGCGGGCTGACATTCTGGTCGCCCAACGTCAACCTTTTCCGCGATCCCCGCTGGGGCCGCGGCCAGGAGACGTTTGGCGAAGATCCCTATCTGACGGCGCGCATGGGTGTCGCTTTCGTGCAAGGGCTGCAGGGCGACGATCCGCGCTATCTCAAAGCGGCGGCGTGCGCCAAGCACTACGCGGTGCACAGCGGTCCCGAGACGGAACGGCACACCTTCGACAGCCGCGTCTGCGGACGCGACCTGCGCGAGACCTATCTCGCCGCATTCGAGGCACTGGTGCGCGAGGGCCGCGTCGAAGCGGTGATGACCGCCTACAACCGGACCAACGGCGAGCCCTGCAGCGCGAGCCCGACGCTTCTGGTTGACATCCTGCGCGGCGAATGGGGCTTCACCGGGCATGTGGTCAGCGACTGCGGCGCGGTGGAGGACATCCACGCGCATCACAAGGTCGCGAAGACTCCAGCCGAAGCGGCGGCGATGGCGGTGAAGGCGGGCTGCGACCTCTGCTGCGGCAAGATCTACGAGCATCTGCTTGAAGCGGTCAAGGAGGGCTTGATCGGCGAGGCCGAGATCACGGCCAGCGTCGTTCGTCTCTTTACCACGCGGATGAAGCTGGGGATGTTCGATCCGCCGTCCAAGGTGCCCTGGTCGAAACTGGGAGCATCGGTCGTGGGAACGCCGGCGCACCGGGCGCTGGCGCTCGAAGCGGCCGAGAAGTCGGTGACGCTGCTGAAGAACGATGGCGTGCTGCCGCTTGACCGCGACAAGATTGCGTCGATCGGCGTGTGCGGGCCGCTGGCCCAGGACGTCAGCGTGCTGCTGGGCAACTACAACGGCTTCGCCGCCGAGACAACCACCTACCTGTCGGGGCTGGTGCGCGTGGCCGGATCGGATGTCAACGTCCAGCACACAAAGGGATGCGATGCGGCGGGCAGCGGGCCGGTGGCG
>CAYVKQ010000001.1:4428-21851 GCA_964451945.1 uncultured Lentisphaerales bacterium | reverse complement strand
CGGGTAGTCTTACCTGGTGTTTTCAGGGCTGCGACGTGATTGTCGCCTGCGTGGGCAACACGCCCGAGTTCGAGGGCGAAGAAGGCGACGCAAGCAACGCCGACGCGGGCGGCGATCGCCGACGCATCGCGTTGCCCGGCCGCCAGCAGGAAATGCTTGAGGTGGTTTGCGGCCTGGGCAAGCCGGTCGTCGCCATCGTCTCCGGCGGCAGCGCAATCGATCTCTCCTGGGCGCACGAACACTGCGCGGCGGTGTTGATGGCGTGGTACCCGGGCGAGGCGGGCGGCGAGGCGGTAGCGCGCATCCTGTTCGGCGAGTGCTCGCCTTCGGGGCGGCTGCCGGTGAGTTTCCCGCACCGTGTCGAGGATCTGCCAGACTTCCGCGACTACGCGATGAAGGGGCGGACCTACCGCTATGCCGAGACCCTGCCGCTCTATCCCTTCGGCTATGGGCTGAGCTACACCCGTTTTGCCTACAGCAACCTGAAACTGGGCAAGCGGACGATCTGGGCCGGCGACGCGGTGACCATTGCAGTGGACGTGAAAAACTGCGGTGCCCGTGCCGGCGACGAGGTGGTTCAGGTGTATGTGAGCGCGCCGCAGACGACCTCGCTGGTCGTGCCGCGGCTCCACCTGGTGGCATTCCGTCGGGTGTCGCTGAAGCCCGGGGCGCGCAAACGGGTTACGTTTACGCTCGACCCGTGGCAACTCGCCTCCTACACCGAGGATGGGCAGGCGGTTATTGAGCCTGGGGTCTACCAGATTGCTGTCGGCGGCGGCCAGCCCAGCGATCCGAATGCGCATGCGCGCGTCTGCTCGCTGACGGTGCGGTAGCGCCGGTCACTTCGTTGGTGCCTCAGCCACCCGTTCCGACGGGTGGTCGAAGCGCTGTTTTTCGCACGGCATGCGGCGCGAGCAGAGACCCTGCAGAAAGCGGACGCCGTAGACGAGGTGCGTGCCGACAATCCCCAGCCAGAGCACGAGCCAGGCCAGCGGACGCCTCTGGCACGCGGCTGCCAAGGTGATGGCCAGATAGGCGGCGACACAGCAGAGGTAGCCGGTTTTCAGCCAGGGATGGAGGAAGACGAGCGGCGCGCCGGCGACAAGGCCGAGCACGAGCAGCGACGGCAGCGTGTAGGCCGGCCGCCGCGACGTGGCGGGGAAGCGCTTCGCGAAAAAGCCACGGTGAAGGGCGTACCGCCCGATCTGCCGCAGATGCGGACCGAAAAGCGGCCGCCGGTGATGCGCCACCGAGGCCCACGGGTCGTAGACGATCCGGCGCCCCAGCCGGTGGACGATCTCGGAGCAGAGGATCGTGTCCTCGCCGGGCCAATAGGCGGTATTGAAGCCGTTCAGTTCGCGCAACACTTCGGCGCGGACGATCAGGTTGCAGCTCGGCAGATCGTCGCACGAGCGGATCCGTCCCGGCTTGTACCGGTAGACGTTTCCACCCGAAACCAGCGGATGCGCATAGGTGGCTCCGCCGAGTCGCGCCAGCCAGGGATCGTGCGACGGCGTGACGCCGGGGCCGCCCACGGCGGCGATGGCGGGATCGGAGAAATAGGGGATTGCGTGCGCCAGCCATCCGGGCGAAGGAATGGTGTCGTCGTCCAGAAACGCCACCAGTTCGCCGCGCGCCGCGCGGATGCCGAGGTTGCGCTTCTCCGAGGGGCGGATGTTGCCCGTCGGGATCACCCGCAGCCCGAGCCGCGGCGCGGCGGCAAGCTGCGCGGGGGCGTCCGGAAGGACGAGGGTTTCAAGCCGCGTGTAGGTCTGCTGCGCGAGTCCCGCGAGACATTCGTCCAGATAGGGGGAGGGGGCGGGGCAGGCGACGACAACCGACACCTGCGGCAGGGGATCCGGCAGCGGATGGACCTCGACGCTCGGATAGTAGCGCAGGATGCGGAGGCGGTAGAAGATCGCCAGAGTGTCGGTCATGACGCGCCGGACGTTGGAGAGCGAGAGGCATCCCAGCTTGTTGCCGAACTCCATCCGGATCGGCGCCTCGGCGACGCGGAAAGCCTTGGCGTGGCAGATCGCCAGCACCTCCAAGTCGAAGGCGAAACTCTTGCACAGCATCCGTTCGAAGGCCCAGGCGAGCGCCTCGCGCCGGAACAGCTTCATTCCCGTCTGGGTGTCGGTCACCGGCAGCCCCACCAGCAGCCGCACCAGCGTGTAGTAGCACCAGCTCGCGAGGCGGCGGTGCCACGGATAGTCGAGGAGGGACTGCGGGTGGCGTTTGGAGCCGATCACGATATCGGCCCGCTCGGCCTGCATGACGTTGAAGAACGTGGGGATTTTCTCGGGCGAGAGGTCGAGGTCGCCGTCCAGCAGCAGCACGTGCGAGCCGCTGCAGGCATCGAGGCCCGCCTTGAGCGCCGCGCCTTTGCCGACATTGGCCGCAAGCAGGACCGGGCGCACGGCCGCCGGATGGCGTTCGGCGGCGACACGGATCGCGGCTGCCGTGTTGTCGCCGCTGCCGTCGTCCACGAGAATGATCTCGAAGGGGATGCGGCCGTGCAACAGGGCGTGGACGCGCTCGGTGTTGGCGGCAATCTCCCGCCCCAGATTGTAGGCGGGCATGACCACGCTGAGCCGGCCCGACGGACCGAGACAAACGCGCGCCGCGGACCAGTCGTCCGAAAAACCAGAGCGGTGTTGTTTCCTTTTTTTGGACATGACGCGAACGGTGTCGGTTTACGGGGGAGATTGTCGCCCGCCGACGCCTTCCGGCGCAAGTCAAATCGACAGACGACAAAAGAGGATTGTCGGGCGGGTCTGAGTGGTGGCACGGCACTCGCATGGCTAGGTCTTTGCGGAAACAGGTTACGCCAAATTTGAACATTGTCTCCCTTCCGCGCAACCCGCTATACTTACTTATTTGGCCATGCTTTTTTTCGAGAAAGAGAGGGACGAGTATGAAACGGCAGCGGGAGGTGTGCGGGGTGGTGCTGGCGGTCTTGGCGCTGTCCGGGACCGGCATGGGTGCGGTACGGCTTCCGGCCTTGTTGTCGGACCATCTGGTGCTCCAGCGGGGCAAGCCCCTGGCGGTGTGGGGCGAGGCGGCTCCGGGCGAGGCGGTGACGGTCGCGCTGGGGGAGGCCGTCGCGAAGGTGTCGGCCGACGCCGCCGGCGCGTGGCGTGTGACGCTGCCGCCGCGGGGTGAGGCGACCGGGCTGACGCTGACGGTGAGCGGGGAGAACACGCTGGCGGTCACCAATGTCGCGGTTGGCGACGTCTGGTTCTGTTCGGGGCAGTCCAACATGGCGATGACGCTGGGCGGCTGCAACGCGCCGGAGGACGTGAAGTCCGCCGACTTTCCGCTGATCCGTTTCCTGCGCGTGCCCACCGTCGTCTCGTCCAAGCGGTGTGACGCACCGCCAGCGGGGATGGGGGGATGGCGGGTGTGCTCGCCGGCGATGGCGGCCGGCGTGACTGCCGTCGGCTTCTACTTTGCGCGCGGGATCCAGCCGCAGGCCGGCGTGCCGATCGGCATCATCGACACCAGCTGGGGCGGTTCGCGGATCGAGCCCTACATTGCGCCCGAAGGGATCGCGGCCGTTCCCGAGGCGGCGGCGCTGACTGCTCCCTTTGCGGAGGCGGTGGCGGCCTACCGCGGGGCGCTGGGGAGCGGTCTCGACGCGGTCGCGCAATGGGTGGACGCCACCCGCGCCGCCCTGGCGGCGGGCCAGCCGTTGCCGGCACACCCGCCGCTGCCGGCCGACCCCGCCGCCGACCCGCAGCAGTGGCATGCCAAATTCAACGCTATGATCGCGCCGTTCACCACCTATCCGGTGCGCGGATTCCTGTGGTACCAGGGGTGCGCGAACGGAAGGGAGGGAACGTCCTACGTCCACAAGACCCGCGCCCTAGTTGCCGGCTGGCGCGCGTTGTGGGGCGACGAGGCGCTGCCGTTCTACGCCGTGCAGCTGGCCAACTTCACCGCCGACAAGCGGAATCCAGAGGGTGGCGACGGCTATGCGCCGGTTCGTCTCGCGCAGATGGAGGCAAGCCGCGCGCTGCCGTACAGCGGGCTCGCCGTGGCCATCGACATTGGCGAAACCTCCGACATCCATCCGAAGAACAAGTTCGACGTCGGTGTGCGGCTGGCGCGCTGGGCGCTGCGCAACGAGTACGGCAAGGAGGGGGTGGTTGCCTCGGGACCACTGTACAAGGGAATGACGGTCAAAGATGGCGCCGTCCGCATCGCGTTCGATTCTGTGGGAGGGGGACTGATGGCCGGCACAAAGAAGGGACGCGAGCCGGTGGTCCGCAATCCAGATGGCAGGCTGGAGCGGTTTGCCATCGCCGGCGAAGACCGGAAGTGGTATTGGGCCGACGCGGTGATCGAGGGGGATGTCGTGGTTGTTTCGAGTCAGCAGGTGCTGGCACCCGTCGCGGTGCGGTACGCCCATTCCGCCAACCCGCTGGGAGCGAATCTCTACAATGCCGAGGGGCTGCCCGCGTCGCCGTTCCGCACCGATTCGTGGTGACCGTTTCGCGGCAGGGGGTTGGGCGCATGCGTGTGGTGTTCATGGGTTCCGCCGAGGTGTCGGCCGTCATGCTGGACGCCTTGGTCTATATGAAGGCCGCCGAGGTCGCGGGCGTGGTGACGCAGCCCGACCGGCCGTACGGCCGGAACCAGCATTTCATGCCATGCCCCTGCAAGGCGAAGGCGCAGGTCAACGAACTGCAGGTGATCTGCCCCGAGAACGTCAACCGTCCCGAGGTGCTGGAAACGCTGCGCGCCTGGGCGCCCGACCTGATCGTGGTCGTCGCCTACGGGCAGTTTCTGAGGCAGGCGGTTCTCGACCTGCCGCCGCTGGGGTGCATCAACATCCACCTGTCGCTGCTGCCGCGCTACCGCGGCGCGGCGCCGGTCCAGCACGCGATCCTGGCGGGGGAGAAGGTGACCGGCGTCACGGCCATGATGATGGACCGGGGGATGGACAGCGGCGACATGGTGATGCAGGCGCGCGAGCCGATCCTCCCCGCCGACACCGCCGCGTCGCTGCACGACCGGTTGTCGCTGCTCGGCGCCGTGGTGCTGCTGCGGGTGGTGCGGCAGGCGGAACTCGGGCTGCTGCAGCGCACGCCGCAGGACGCGTCGCAGGCGACCTTCGCCCCCAAGCTCAAGAAAGAGGATGGCTTGCTCGATTGGGGGCGGCCGGCGGCCGAACTGGCGCTGCGCGTCCGCGCCTTCAATCCATGGCCCGCCTGTCATACCTGGATTCCGCAGCGGCTCAAGGGCGGCGCCCCCCTGCGTGTCAAAGTCCTTCGCGCCGAAGCGCTGCCCGCGGGCTGGGGAGCGGCGCCGTTCGCTCCGGGGGCGGTCTGCGACATCCGCGGCGCCGGCCCCGTCATCCGCACCGGGGCGGGAGGCTTGCGGCTGGTGGAGGTGCAGCCCGAAGGGGCGCGGCCGATGAGCGGCAAGGCGCTGCTGTGCGGCTACCCGCTGAAACCGGGCGACCGCGCGGGGATGGGCGACCGCGCGGGGATGGGCGACGCGCACGAAAGCCCGTGAAAAGCCCCACTTTGGCATTGGACGGGCGCGTCGTTTGGGGTATGATACGACGAAACGCTGATCGGATGCTTTTTCCGGGCCGGAGACGAAGGGCCGGACCCGGCCGGACGGCAAATCAAGGAGTATGTCATGCGCATGGCAAAGTGGATGGCGGCGGCGGCGCTGGTGGCTTTCGCAGCCGGGGCGGATCTGATCAAAGAGGTCGAAGTCCGCCAGTTGGACGGCTTTATCGCCGATACGGGCGACGTGCTGGCGATGTGCGGCTCGAAACCGGGAGCCGAACTGTCGCAGGTTGTCCTTTTCGACGATGTGCGGCGGCTCAACGATTCGCAGCGCTTCTCCTATGCCGGCGTCGAGGTTGCTCCGGTGGATGGCGGCGTGAAGGTCATCTACGTGGTGCGCCGCCGCTACCGCCTGGCCGCGCCCGCCGAGATCACCGGCATGAGCGCCGTCAGTCGTTCCAAAATCGCCGGCTGGCTCGACCTGAAGGAGGGCGCCTACATCGACGAGCAGTTGCTCGGCGTGCGCTGTGCCAAGGTCCGCGACGAATACATGAAGCGCTACTATCCGAATGTCCAGGTGACCGGGCAACTGACCGCGGCGGACCCGCAAACGGGACTTGTGAACGTCGTCGTCGGCATTGAGGAAGGCGGCAAGGTCATACTCAAGGGCTATGTTTTCAACGGCAACGAGGCGATTTCCGACAGCGAGCTGAAGGCGGCGTTCAAGCAGTACGACTGGTGGAACCCGCGCAACTGGTTCAGCGGCCGGCTCTACGACGAGCAGCAGTTCGAGGAGGCGCGCGAAGCAATGCTCGCACTGTACCGCGACAGGGGCTATCTGGATGCGGCCGTCTCGCCGGTGCGGCTGGAGCCGGTCGCGGAGGGGGAGAAGAACGTGCGGGCCGTGATCGACGTGACCGAAGGGCCGTGCTACACGGTCGGATCGCTGGACATCACGGGTGTGACACTCTTTCCGGAGGAGCAGGTCCGGGCGGCGGCGGCGATCGGCGCCGGTGCCAACGCCGGCGCTCCGCTGAATGCGGCGGTGCGGCGCATGCGCGAGTACTTCACCTCGCGTGGCTACGCCGATGCGTGGGTGCGGACGATGGTCGACACGCCGCCCGAGACGCCCGGCGTCGCCAAGGTCACGCTGGATGTCAGCGAGGGGGTGCTGGTCACGCTGCGCAACATCGTGATCAACGGCAACACGCGGACCAAGGACAAGGTGATCCGCCGCGAGATCCTCGTCGCCCCGGGCGACGTCGCCGATCTCGTGCGGATCGAACGGAGCATGAACCGCCTGCGCAACATGCGCTACTTCAGCGAGGTGCGGGAGTCGCTGGTGGCGGGTGAAACCAACGCCGTGCGGGACCTGGTCGTCAACGTCGCGGAACAGCGCACCGGCAACTTCATGATCGGCGCGGGTTTCTCCACGATCGACGATTTCATGGGCTTCATCGAGATTTCGCAGAACAATTTCGATATCCTCAACTGGCCGAATTTCACCGGTGGCGGGCAGAAGGCCCGGTTGGGCGCCGAGTTCGGCTCCGAGCGGCAGACCATCGAGGCCAACTGGATTGAACCGTGGCTGTTCGACCGGCCCGTGGCGTTGCAGGTCGATGCCTACCGCCGGCAGCGTGACTACGATGAGTTCGAGGATATCCGCACCGGCGGCGCCGTCGGCCTCTCCTATCCGGTCAAGGTCGGCCGCATCGGCTTCAAGCAGACGTTCGAGCAGGTGGAACTGGATGACGTGATCTTCCTGGATGATTTCTACTCCTACGCCAACGACGACGATTTCGACATGACCGATCCGGACTCCGACGCCTACATGGCCGACGACACCGCCTTCAACAGCATGTCCCGCGTCTACTGGACCTACGACACCCGGAATCTGCCGTTCGTGCCCACGCGCGGCACCGAAGCGACCCTTTTCGGCGAGGGGGGCGTGGGCGATTTCGAAATCTACCGGCTGGGCCTGAGTTTCCGCAAGTGGTTCGGGATGCCGTGGCGCGGAGGGCATGTGCTGAGCCTGCGGACGCGTCTGGAGACGGTCGACTCCTACGGCGACGACCCCGTGCCGATCCACGAGCGGCTCTATCTGGGTGGCGGCCGCACCGTCCGCGGCTTCGACTACCGCAGCCTCGGGCCCAAGGTGAGCACCGATACGGACGGCAACAACTGGCATCCGGTCGGCGGCCAGACGATGCTGTTCGCCTCGGCGGAATACACGATCCCGATCGTCAAGGCGCTGCGGCTGGCGACCTTCATCGACGCCGGCAGCCTCGATGCCGACGCTTTCTCGGGAGAGACCTCCGACTACGGCATGAGCGCGGGCCTGGGACTGCGCGTCGACATTCCGGGGTTCCCCATCCGGATCGACTACGCCAAGCCGATCGTCGAGCCCGACAACACCGAGGAACAGTCGTTCATTTTCTGGATCGGGTTCGAATAAGCGCGGCCACGGCCGTCAAGGAAGGCGAGGAACAAGCATGATGAAGGTTGCCCATCTGGTGTGTCTCTCCGCGGTTCTCGGGGCGTGGAACTGCGCCGTGGCGCAGATCGCCGTCGTCGATTTCGAGCGGGTGGTCAAGCTGCACCCGAACACCGCCGAAGACCGCAAGGCGATCGAGGCGGTCTACAACAGCCTGAAGGAAGAGGGCGACGCCAAGGCGGCCAAGGTGGCCAAGGCAATCAAGGTGTACGAGGAGGCCGCCAAGGAGGTGCAGAGTCCCGTTCTCAGCGAAGCGGCGCGAAAGAAGGCGGAAGAGGAGGCCAAGAAAAAGTACGACCTGGCCAAGACGGAGAGCGACGAGCTGAAGCAGTTGGAGGATCTGCACCGCATGCAGCTGAACGAGCGGGAACGCAAGCTGCTGAGCCGGACCACCGAGGCGATTCGCGCGGTCGTCAAGAAGATCGCCGATGAGCGGAAGATCAAAGTGGTCTTGCCGACGGCGCCCGTCCTCTACTACGACGAGACACTGGACATTACGGCGGACGTGCTGAAGGCGCTGGGGGTTGACCCCGGGGCGGTCGTTCCCGCTGCGGACGATGCCCCGGATGCCGCGCCTCGCGCGGAAGGCAAGGGTACACCTCCTCCAAAGAAGTGAGGACCGGAAAGAAGAGGGCGTGGTCATGACCCGCACAGTCGCACAAGTGGCCGAACTGGTCGGCGGACGCGTCGAAGGGGATGCTGCCGCCGAAGTGGTGGCGTTGTCGGCGCTGACCGAAGCGCGTGCGGGCGATCTCTCGTTTCTTTCCAATCCCCGCTATGAACGTCTCATGGGCAAGGCGAAGGCGACGGCGGTGATTGTGGGCGACGAGTGGCAGGGCGCATGGTCCTGCCGCGCCTTGATCCGCGTTGCCGCCCCCGACAAGGCGGTTACAGCGGTGGCACCACTGTTCTGCGCGCCGCCGGTCACGCGCGGCCCCGGCGTCCATCCGACGGCCATTGTGGGCAAGGGCGCCCGCCTGGGCGCGGATGTCTACGTCGGCCCGTACTCCGTGATCGAGGAACGCGCGGTGATCGGGGATCGTACGCGGATCGAGGCGCAATGCTGGATCGGCGCGGATGTCCGCATCGGCCGCGACGGCCTGATCTATCCGCAGGTGACGATTCGCGAGGGATGCGTGATCGGCGACCGCGTCATTCTGCACAGCGGCGTGCGGCTGGGGTGCGACGGCTACGGCTACAATGTCGAGCCATCGGCAGACGGCGCCATCCGTGTGGAGAAAATTCCGCAATTGGGCATCGTCGAGCTCGGGAACGACGTGGAGATCGGCGCCAACGCGGCGGTTGACCGGGCCCGTTTCGGAAGGACCCGCATCGGCCACTCGGTCAAGATCGACAACCTGGTGCAGATCGGCCACAACGTCCAGGTCGGCGACGTTAGCGGGATTGTGGCGCAGGCCGGCATCGCGGGCAGCACCCGCATCGGTTCGGGCGTGCTGGTTTGGGCGCAGGCCGGCGTCTCGGGGCATCTGACGATCGGCGACCGCGCCCAGATCGGTCCCCAGGCGGGCGTGTCCAAGGATGTGCCGGCCGGCGAGTTTGTGCTCGGCGCACCCGCTCAGCCGAAGCGGACGTTCATCACCACCACGCTGGCCGTGCCGCGCCAGGTTGAGCGGTTGAAACAGAAGGTCGCCGTACTCGAAGCGGCGGTGGCGGCGCTCCGCGGGAACGCCTGAGGTCCGGCATGGCGCTTGGTTCCCAAAGAACCGTGTGTAGTGAGTTCGTGCGCGCCGCCGCCGTGTGCCTGTTGGCCGTCGGTTGCGTGCACAAGCCGTTCCGCCCGGGCGTCACGGGGATCGATCCGGCCCTGTGCGCGCTGGGCGATGCCGACGATGCCGGCGGCGCGCCGTCGGGGCCGGAGGTGAAATACATGTTCTGCATCCCCGACAACCTCATGGTCCGCTCGGAGGTCGCGCGGATCGATCCGAGCGTTTTCTTTGTCGATGGCGCCCGCAGCCGGCGGGCCTGCGGCGCCCAGTCGGTGCTATGCGTCGGCTCTACACGGCAGAAGGGGTTCAAGGCGGTTCTCGACCGGCTCGCCAAACAGCCCTACATCGAAACGATCACGCTGGCGCCGCTGGACCTGTACTAACGGACAAGGAAGTTGAGCCGGACCAGGCGCGCGATCAGGCCGCCGACAAACAAACTCAGGATGAGCAGGACCATCCGCCGCTCCTGGGGCGTCAGGTCGAACACGGCTTTCAGGCGGCTGCCGCATTCGGCGCGCAGGGCAATGAAAAGCAGCCGCAGCCGTGTACCACGCATGGCATCATTTCTTTGACGCCGACCGTTCACGCCGTCCTTGCGTCAGGATCAGCGCGGCGACCCCGAAGGAGATGGCGGCATCGGCAAGATTGAAGGTGGGAAAGCGGATGCAGTGGACATCGATGAAGTCGACGACAAACCCCCGCCAGACGCGGTCGATGAGGTTCCCGGTGATTCCGCCAGCCAGGAGCCCCCAGGTCAGCCAGCCGCAGCGGAGCGGCAGAAAGGTCCGCTTCAGGTTGAATCCCAGCCAAAGAAGCGCCGCAACCGCACAGGCGATCAACAACACCTGCTTTCCCTGAAGCATGCCCCATGCGGCGCCCATGTTCTGCACGTGACGGATATCCATCACCCGGGGGATGATCACGCTTCCGTCTCCCAATCCGGGGAACCGCCGCAGCAGGAACGCCTTGCTTGCCTGGTCGCCCGCAGTGATCAGGAGGCAGACAGCCCACGCGCGCACCGTCATGGGATCATCCTGCGCGGGGCGCTCGCGCGGCCCGCGCGCTGGCGCTCCATCTCGGATTGGCAGGCAACGCAGTTCTTGACAAAGGGCAGGGCGTGCAGGCGCGCATATTCGATCAGGCAGCCGCAGGCTTCGCAAACGCCGTAGGTTCCCTCTTTGATCGCGCGCAAGGCATTGGTGATCTGGTGGAGGGTGTCCTGCTCGTTACCCGCGCGTTCGAGCGTGAAGAGACGGTCAAAGGCGTCCGACCCGTCCTCTTCCGGATTCACCTCGTCGTCGCGCGTGAGCGCGTTCTCGCGCATTTTGCCGATCTGGTTGGTCAGGCGCGCATGCATGGCGAGCAAGACCTTGCGGAACTCCTCGATTTCCCTGGGCGAAAATTTATCCTTACGCTTCTTGGCCATCACGTCGGGCGGGACCGCATGTGCCTTAGCGACGGGTCTCGCGTGCGGCCTTGCCTGGACGGCACGCGGGGGAGGCGGCGCCTGCCGTGTGGCCGCCTGCCGTGCCGGGTTCTTTTTTCCCGGCGCGGCGGCGGCCTGGGAGTCCACCTTCCTTTTCTTGTCCGAACCGGTATCGCGTGCAGTGGTTTTCACGGCACCATCCTTGCTGGAGGGTCCGTTTTCGCGGATGGTTTTCTCTGGAGCGCCGCGCCTTGCCTTTTGTTGGCCTGCCATGATGTTTCCTGCTGAGATGTCCAGTCGCAAACGGTGAGTAATCAGAATAGCAGAACCCGACCCGATGTCAATGCCCGGATTTCCGGAGGTCGTCGGTGGCGCGCTCAACCTTTCGTTTCAGGCCGGAATCCCCGGGCGTGAGCGCCAGGGCGCGGCGCCAGAACGCGATCGCCTCTTCCAGGCGGCCGAGCGCCTGAAGCGTGTCCCCAATGTGGTCGAAGATGACTCCGTCGTCCCGAGGGGCCAGGCGGGCGGCGAGAAGAAGCTGGGTCAGCGCTTCATGGAAGCGCCCCTGGCGGAAGTGGACCCAGCCGAGGGTGTCGATGTAGGCGTGGTTGCGAGGCTCGTGGGCGAGGGCGCGTTCGGCCCAGCCTTGCGCTTCGGGCAGGTTCTCGTTGTTGACCGCCCACATGTAGGCAAGATGGTTCATGATCGGATGGGCGTTGGTATGCGTGGCCAGCGCATCGCGGAAGACTTCGGCCGCCTGGAGGTCACGGTCCAAGTCATCCAGGAGGGCGCCGAGTTCGAGGTCGAAGGGAAACGGCGGGAAGTCCCCGCGCTTCAGGGTAGCGTTTCGTCCCGCGAGCAGCGCGGCGGCCGCCTTTGCGGGTTGCTCGAAGAGGGTCCAGGCGGCCGATGCGACCAACGCGGACGCCAGCGGCGCACTCGCGGAGCCGATGCGGCGGGTGAGGCGTGCCACTCCGTTGGTGTCGTCCCGCCAGCCATAGGAGGCGCTGATGCGGCGCACAGCGGGCAGATGGGTCGGCACGGTTTCCAGCGCCCGCCAATAGGAACGGATGGCGGCGTTGGTTTCGCCGGCGCGGAACAGGGCGTCGCCGTAGAATGTCTGCGCCGCCGCCTTCTCTTCCGCTGACCCGGACCAGTCGATCAGGATCCCGATGAGCGGGAGCGCGCGCCTGGGCGTATTCTCCTTGAGGATGAAATGCCGTGCCCACTGCAGCGGGACCTGCGTCAAGGAAGACGGGGTGTTGGTCGCGCCCACGAGCAGCCGCAGCTTGCGGATGGCCCGGCCGTCCGCCGCCGCCAGGAACCAGTTGCGCACCTCGGCGATCGCCGGCTCTCCATCCGCGCCCGGACCTCCCCGTAGCACGACAGCGCGCGCGAAGGCACGGGCCGCCTGACGGTGTTTCCCCGCGATTTCCGCGACATGGCCGAGCGCAGTCCACGCGTCGGCGTCGCGTGGATGGCGCTTGACGTGGGTGTCCAGGAGGGCAAACGCTTGGTCCACGCGTCCCGTCTGCAGTAGCCCAAGCGTGCACCGTGCCAGCGGGGTGGCGGCGTCCGGGTCCAGACGGTGCGCTTCGCGGTAGGCGTCGAGCGCCATGGGGGAGGGCTCGTGTGCGGCATCCGCATCCGCGAGCAACCCCTGGGCATAGCGGGCGAGGGCAACCGAAAAAACACCATCGTCCGGCGTGACGGACGATGGTGTACCCAGGGGCGCCTTCAGGGAGGCGCACCCCGCCGAAAGAAGGATGAGCGCGAATGCCGGCAGTCTAGCCGCAGTCATCCAGCGCCGCCTTATTTGTTCTTGTGGCGATTGGCCTTGATGCGTTTGCGGTACTTGTGCTTGGACATTTTCTCGCGGCGCTTTTTTTTGATCGATCCCACGTTTCGCTTCTCCTTGCCGTTGCCGCGGAACCCGCGCGCCCCGGCGTTGTTGCCATCGGTTAGAAGATCACCTTGTTCAAGGGCAGTTCGACAATCCCCTGCGCGCCGGCCTGGCGCAGCCGGGGAACAATGTCACGCACCACCTTCTCGTCCATGACCGTTTCAACCGCGTGCCAGTTTTTGTCGCTGAGGGGCATGACCGTCGGCGCGTGCAGCGCCGGCAGGATGGCCGTGATCTGGGCGAGGTTCCCGGATGGGGCGTTCATTTTCAGCAGCACGCGGGACTCGGCCGCCAGCGCGCCGCCCAGCAACAAAGCCAGTTGCTCGATCTTGGCGCGTTTGGCCGCATCCTGCCATGCTTTCTTGTTGGCGATCAGCCGGGTGGTGGATTCCAGCACCACGTCGACGATCCGCAGATTGTTGGCCCGCAGGGACGACCCGGTTTCGGTGAGCTCGACGATGGCGTCGACCAACTCGGGCGCCTTCACTTCGGTCGCGCCCCACGAAAACTCGACCTCGGCCTCGATGCCGAGTTTGGCCAGGTAGCGCTTGGTCAGACCGACCGCCTCGGTGGCGATGCGCTTGCCGGCGAGGTCCTTGGGCGTCCGGATGTCCGAATCGTTGGGGACCGCGACCACCCAGCGGACCGGGCGCATTCCCTGCTTGGCATAGATGAGTTCGGCCACCTCGACCACGTCCGAACCGTTTTCGTAGATCCAGTCGTAGCCGGTGATGCCGGCGTCCAGCACGCCAAGTTCGACATAGCGGCTGATCTCCTGGGCGCGGATCAGGCGGCAGCTCAAGTCGGGGTCGTCAATACTCGGCAGATAGGAACGCGAACCGACCGACACGGTGAAGCCGGCCTTTTTCAGCATGTTGAACGTCGCCTCCTGCAGGCTCCCCTTCGGCAATCCAAAAATCACGGACATCCAAAACCCCTTTGATGAAAATCGATTCCGTTATCATACCGAACCGCTTTCCGCATGGCAAGTGCCGGAATTGCCTTTTCGGTGTCTGCGGTGACGCGCACCGGTCAGGCTTCCTGCGGCGTCCGGGCGGACGGCCGCTCCGCGATCCAGGCGCGGACGCTCTCCGGCAGCGGGCCGATGGCATCGACCGTGGCCACCGTCTCGCCCGCCACGCCGGGAATGAGGACGCGGTCGCCAATGCCCTTTCCTTCGAGGCAAAGGGCCAGTTTGCTTTTGCACGAGATGATGTTGAGCGTTTCGTCGCGGTCCCATTCGCCCAGGATGTGATAGGTGGCGCGCGAGGCGTCGGGAAGGCCCAGCGTGACCGTCGTTCCCGCGCCTGCGCGGTCGGTGGGCGCGTTGGCGAAATCAGTCCCCTTGACCTGCCGCAGGTCGGCGTTCATCTCCGCCTGCCGCTGCAGCAGCAACCCCTGCTGGTGCTTGGCCGCCTGGTACTCGAAATTCTCGCTCAGGTCGCCGTAGCTGCGCGCCGTGGCAATCTCGCGGCTGTTTTGCGGAATCTCGACCTCGATCAGATGGCGGTGCGCCGCCTGCCGCTCCGCGAGCGAGCGCCAGGAGGTCCGGCGTTCAGCCTGTTCGATCGGGGCGGAGGCGGCCGCTTTCCGGTGTGCCGCGAGTTTCGGCTCGATCCTGACCATCTGGTTCAGCAGGCGGCGCCGGGACGCTGGATCCCAGGTGCCCGACGCCTGGATGCGTTCGAAGAGGGCTTGCCGCTGCAGCGAATCCATGGCGGAGAACAGGGCTTCGAAGCCCTTGGCGTTGTCGAACACCAGGCGAATGGTGTTCTGCATCCGCAGCGCCTCGCCGCTCCGTTTTTCGTCGAGCAGGCTGACGCCCTTCATCAGTAGGTCATAGGGGGAGGGGAGGTTCCAGTCGGCAAAGGCGTCGCGGTTGCGGATCGCCCAGGTGAGCAGCACGGGGTGCGGGTCCACCGCCTGCAGCACGCTGCGGCAGAGGTCCCTGGCCGCCGCGTCCGCCGGACCGCCATACAGGATCTGCAGCACTTCGCCCGCAATGGAATAGGGGAGAATGGGGATGTGCTCGACCATGCGGCGCTGTGCCTCCGGATCGTCGTTCAGCAGGTAGCCCGCCAGTTCGGCCGACTCGCGGACGGAGAGGGCCTCGGTCGCCGCGATGAACCGGTTCTCCTCCCACAGGTGGGCTTTGAGCGGCGCCGCCTCGGGCTCGGCGAGGCTCAGGCGCTGCACGGCCATGGCGAGGCGGGCGTAGTTGGCGGGGTCGCTGTTGTAGGCGCCTTTGAGGGCGAACGCGAGACGGTCGGAAAGTCCGTCGGCCGCGTGCGGAATCTTGTCGGGAGCCTGCGCTTCGAGATCGCCGATGAGAGCGAGAATCCGTCCGATGTCGCGTTCCTGCCGGAATGACGCCAGCCACGATTCGCCGTAGTCCTGCGCGTGGGTGAGGATGGTGATCGGCTCGGTCCGCTTTGCCGGAAGGTCGACCAAGGGGTCCTTCTTCAATCCTTTCCGCGCGCCTTCCCAGAAGGTTTTCCACTGGGAGTGCGCGACGACACGGGCGTCGGCCAGGGTCTTTTCCAGCTTGGCGACCGGCATCGGCCCGAAGGTGCGCAGCGCCATGCGCACAATCTCCTCCGGCTGTTCGCGGACCAGGGCTTCGAGTCCGGCGGGGTCCTTGTGCCGCCGGGCCAGGAGATGGCCGTCGTCCACGATGGTCAGCGTCTCGGCGGCGTAGGCATACGTCATCTGGTGTCCGCGCTTGTGGTCGAAATCGATCGCCAGCCTCTTGTAGAATTCATCCACATTGCGGACGATGCCGAACCCCCATGTGCGGTCGCTGCAGAATGTGCCCGGCGTCAGTTCGCGCAGCAGCGCCAGTCGGCGGAAGGACTCGATGGGGGAGACCTCGCCGAATGCGGCCCCGTCGATGAAGGCGGCCAGCGCGCGGTCTTTGCAGATCTTCAGAATGGCCTCGCGGCAGTGCTTGCCGAACGCAAGGTCATCGGCATGTTCGGTCGCCTGCGCGCGCAGCGCGGCGATTGCGGCTTCGGTATCGGGCGGAAGAACGGCTGTGTTGTCCATACGGCGTCAAGGCTCCTGATTGAAAAGATCAAAAAACGGGGGCACTGTATCACATCCCCGCCCCTGTGACCAGAAGCACCGCAGCAGAAGCACCGCCGCCCTGATTGCGCTTGACCCGCCCGCCTCCTCCCGGTACCTTACCGGCATGGTGCGGTGTGCCGAGCATCCCCACCTGTCCGAGCAGGCCAGCCTTGACGCATGGATCGGAGGTATGGCAGCCGGAATAGGCGTTTGTTCTGATGCATGGTCAGACGCGGGGACGATGACAGTAACCAACTAAGCATCGGCGAATATGGCGAGCGAAGATCACCATGGGTAGATTCACAGTCGCTGAGTTTTGCGTTGGGGGCGGTGGCCAGGCTCTTGGGCTTGAGGCCGCAGGCTTTGATTGTGTTGCCGCTGTCGAGATTGATGCGGACTGCTGCACAACGCTTCGTCTCAACCGTCCGCAGTGGAATGTGCTGCACGAAGACATGCGGCTTGTCGACGGCAACAGGTGGCGCAATGTCGACCTTTTTGCGGCCGGTGTTCCATGTCCCCCTTTCTCCATCGCCGGTAAACAGCTTGGGACCGACGACGAGCGCGATCTGTTCCCTGAAGCGATCCGGATCATAGGGCAAATGAAACCAAAGGCCGTGATGCTGGAGAACGTGCCGGGATTCGCCTCGGCCAAATTCTCCGACTATCGTGATAAACTGCGAATCCAGTTGCTGGGAATGGGCTATGAGTCAGACTGGCGCGTCTTGCAGGCCGCCGACTTCGGCGTCCCGCAACTGCGCCCTCGTTTTATTCTCGTAGCGCTTCCAGAGGACAGGATGCCTTACTTTGAGTGGCCGCAACCTACCGGCAAGCGTGTCACGGTTGGAGACACGCTTCAAGACCTCATGGCGCAAAACGGATGGAAAGGCGCAAACCGTTGGGCAGGGATTGCGCAAACCATCGCGCCAACGGTCGTCGGGGGATCGAAAAAGCATGGTGGTCCGGATCTGGGCCCGACACGGGCCCGGAAACAATGGCGGGAACTGGGGATCGATGGTCTGGGGATAGCCTACGAGCCTCCGTCATCCGACTTTCCGGTAGCGGGATTGCCGCGGCTGACGGTGCGCATGGTTGCCAGAATACAGGGTTTTCCCGATTTCTGGAAATTCAGTGGCAGGAAGACAGCGGCCTACCGTCAGGTCGGCAACGCCTTCCCGCCGCCAGTGGCTTCAGCCGTCGGGTTGGCCATCGCCAATGCTCTTGACGGCAAGTATCCGGCACGGCATTCACGCAGACCAATCCAATGGAACCTGTTGGACCAGTC
>CAYVKQ010000001.1:0-4418 GCA_964451945.1 uncultured Lentisphaerales bacterium | reverse complement strand
TATTGCTGAAAACGCGATTCGGAGGGGTGAGCATGGGCAAGACCGGTTCAAAAGAGAAAATCAGGCGGTTCCTGCTATCCAACATCGGGCGGGTCATAGAGTCGCACGAGCTTCAAGCTGCGGCAGACGGCGCGGTTCAGTACAGCCGAAGGCTGCGGGAGTTGCGGGACGAGGAGGGGTGGCCGATTCTTTCCCACAACGATAGCTCAGAGTTGAAGCCGGGGCAGTACATGCTCCGGGAGGAACCCGTTCACAGAGAGAGACCGCAGTTTGCCCGCTCCATCTCCGCCAAGCTTCGGGCCGAGGTGCTGGATCGCAACGGATTCACATGCCAGATGTGCGGCTTGACGCCCGGTCAGATCGATCCATACACCGGCAGGCCAGTGAGGCTTCACATAGGGCACATCAAAGACAAATCGCTTGGCGGGAAGGATGAGATCTCAAACCTGCGCACGCTTTGCGCGACCTGCAACCAGGGCGCCAAGAACACTACGGCCGAGAAGCCGAGCACCATATGGCTGCTGTCGCAGGTGCGTCGCGCCGGACGTGAGGAACAACATGCCGTCTATGAGTGGCTGAAAAGCAAGTTTTCGCAGTGATGGTCCCCGTTCTGCGGGAGTCGGGATGGCCGGTGCCGCCGTTTCCGTCCGCCAGGCCGCGCCCTGCCGCGCCGTCACGCGTCGAGCCGTTTGAAGTCGGCCGGACGCAGCTCGCGCCAGGCGCCCGGCCGGAGCGCGGGGTCGGAGAGCCCGCCGATGGCTGTGCGCACGAGGCGGACGACGTGGAAACCGGCGCGGTCGCAAAGGCGGCGGATCTGGCGGTTGCGCCCCTCGCCGAGGATGATGGCGAGCACATGGCAGGAGTCGCCCGCCGAAAGCACGCGGACGCGCGCGGGGCGGGTGAGGGCGCCGTCGATCTCGATCGGTTCACCGAGGCTGCGCAGGGCGACGGCGGTGAGGCGTCCGGTCACGGTCACGGTGTAGGTCTTGGTGTGGCCGTGGCGCGGGTGGGTCATTCGGTGGATGAAGGGGCCGTCGTTGGAGAGGAGCAGCAGCCCCTCGCTCTCCTTGTCGAGCCGTCCCACCGGCACCAGCCGCTCGGGAAGGTCGACCAGCCCGCACACGGAGCGCCCCTGCGCGGCGTCCACGCTGCATACAACCCCCGGCGGCTTGTTCAGCAGCACCGTCCGCGTCCGCTCCGCGGCGGGGAGCGGCGCGCCGTCGAGGAGCACCGCGTCGCGGAAAGGATTGACACGCGCCCCCGGTTCTGTGATGGTGACGCCATTGACGGCGACGCGTCCGGCGGCGATAATCTCGGCTGCGTGCCTGCGCGATGCCACGCCGCTGCGGGCGAGGACAAGTTGGAGCCGCTCGCCGGCGGCGGACGACTGCGGTTGGGATGGCGGAGGAGGTTTCATGGGTTTGGCTGACCGGGAGTATATGCGGGCGGACGGGGGATTGTCGCGCACAAACCGCCGCGCCGGCTGGTGGGCCCGCTTCCGCTTCTGGCTGTGGCGGCTGTGCAACGGACGCTGAAAGGCGGAGGTAGGAATGGGAAAGACGCTGTTTGTCATCGACACCATGCCGCTGCTCTACCGCGGTCATTTCGTGTTTCTCAAGAACCCCCGCATGACCAGCACCGGGCTCAACACCTCGGCGCTGCACGGGTTCGCGGCGACGCTGGCGCAGATTCTGGCCGAACACAAGCCCACCCATGCGGCGCTGGTCCTCGATTCGCTCACCCCGACCTTCCGCCATCTGGAATATCCCGCCTACAAGGCGCAGCGGCAGAAGATGCCCGAGGACATCGCCGCGGCGATTCCCATGGCGATCGAGCTGGCCCAAGCGCTGCAGATCCCCGTGCTGCGGGTCGACGGCTTCGAGGCCGACGACCTGATGGGCTCGCTGGCCGAGGCCGCGGCCGGCGAGGGGTTCGAGACCTTCCTGGTCACGCCCGACAAGGATATCGCGCAGCTGGTCTCGTGCGCCACGCGCCTCTACCGCCCGGGCAAGGCTGGCGCGGAAGCCGAGATCTACACCGCCGAGGAGGTCTGCAAGCACTGGGATCTGACCTCGCCGGCGCAGATGGTCGACTACCTCGGCCTGGCGGGCGACGCGTCGGACAACATCCCCGGGATCAGCGGCGTGGGCGAGAAGACCGCCCAGGCGCTGCTCAAGCAATTCGGCTCGCTCGACGCCGTCCTGGACGGCGCGGCGCAACTCAAGGGGAAGCTGGCCGAAAAGGTCGCCGCCGGCCGCGGGCAGGCGCTGCTCAGCCGGCGGTTGGCAACCATCCGCCGCGACGTGCCGCTGCCGGTCGCCGTGGACGCCCTGGCGCGGCGCGAGCCCGACACCGACGCGCTGCGGGCGGTGCTCGCCAAATACGAGCTGGCGCAGATCGGCCAGCGGCTGCTGGGGGGCGAGGCGGTCGGCCGCCCCGCCGCCGCGGCGCTCGCGACGGTCCGCGACACGCCCCACAGCTACACCTGCGTCACCGGCGAGGCGTCCCTGGCGGTCCTGCTGCAGACACTGCGGGAGGAGCCGCTCTGGGCCTTCGACACCGAGACCACCGGCCTCGACCCGCGGCACGACGAGCTGGTCGGACTCTCCTTCGCCACGCGGCCGGGCGTCGCCTGGTACGTCCCGGTGCCCGCCGACCCGCCGGCCCGCGCGGCGCTGCTGGCCCGGTTCGCGCCGCTGTTCGCCGATCCCGCGGGGACGCGGATCGCCCACAACGCCAAGTTTGACCTCGCCGTGCTGGCGCACCACGGCGTCCGCGTCGCCGGCGCCCCGCGCGACACGCTGCTGACCCACTACGTGCTCGACGCCGCCGAGCGCCACGGGCTCGACCATCTGGCGCGGCACTACCTCGGCTACGACCCGATCCCGATCACGGCGCTGATCGGCGCGCGCGGCGCCGGCCAGGCGACGATGCGCGAGGTGCCGCTGGAACAGGCGGCCGAGTATGCCGCCGAGGACGCCGACGTCGCTTTGCGGCTCTACCACAAGCTGCGGCCGCTGGCCGGGGAGGCGGGCTGCCGGCAGGCGCTTGAAACGTGCGAAGAGCCGCTGACCGGGGTGCTCCTCGCGATGGAAAACGAGGGGATCCGGATCGAGCCCGAGGCGCTGAAAGCCTACGGGCGCGAGCTCGACCGCGAGTTGCTGGACCTGGAGGTGGCGATCCGCGAACACGCGGGCGGCGGCGGGTTCAACATCGCCTCGCCCAAACAGATGGGTGAGCTGCTCTTCGACCGCCTCCAGCTCGACCCCGACGCCAAGCGGACCGCCTCGGGGCAGTACGCCACCGACGAGGAGACGCTGCAGCGGCTCTCGGGGAAGCACCCGATCGTCGACCTCATCCTGGAGCACCGCGCCTGCAGCAAGCTCAAGAGCACCTATGTCGAGAAGCTTCCCGGCTGCATCGACCCGCGGACGGGGCGGATCCACACAACCTTCAGCCAGGCCATGACCGAAACGGGGCGCCTCTCGTCGGTCAACCCCAACCTGCAGAACATCCCGGTCCGCACCGAGCGGGGACGCCGCGTGCGCGCGGCGTTCGTGGCGCGCGACGCCGGCCACGTGCTGCTTTCGGCCGACTACTCGCAGATCGAGCTACGGGTGATGGCCGCCCTGAGCGGCGACCGCGGACTGCTCGACGCGTTCGCGCGCGGGGCGGATATCCACACCGAGACCGCCGCGCGGGTCAACGGCGTGATGCCGGGGCTGGTGACGTCCGAGATGCGCGCCCAGGCGAAAATGGTCAACTTCGGCATCATCTACGGCATCAGCGCCTTCGGCCTCTCGCAGCGCCTCGGCATCCCGCGCAAGCAAGCCGCGGGGCTGATCGAGAGCTACTTCGCGCAGTATCCCGGGGTGAAGACCTACATGGAGACCACCATCGCCGCAGCGCGCGAGCGCGGCTACGTGCAGACCGTCCTCGGCCGCCGCCGCTGGCTACGCGACATCGCCTCGCGCAACGCCACTTCGCGTCAGGCCGCCGAGCGCAACGCGGTCAACACGCCGGTGCAGGGGAGCGCCGCCGACCTGATCAAGCTGGCCATGGTGCGCGTCTGGCGCGAACTGGAGGCGCGCGGGCTGCGGACGCGCATGGTGCTGCAGGTGCACGACGAGCTGGTCTTCGACGTGCCGCGCGGCGAGGTCGAGACGGTGCGGCCGCTCATCGCCGACGCCATGCGCACGGCCTACGACTTCGGCGTGCCGCTGGAGGTCGAGATCGGCATCGGCGACAACTGGCTCGAAGCGCATTGAGGATTGCGGCGTGCGGACACATCCCCGCGCGTCCCTAGCCGAGCGCGTTTTCCAGATGATCCGCCGGCGCCGATCTGGCATAATAGGCGCGTAACGAACGAACGTGCAGAATCCCGAGACCATGCGACGAAATGGCGCGCTCGTCAGAAG